>JAKPSO010000326.1 GCA_029571495.1 Pseudomonadota bacterium | reverse complement strand
CTAAGCCTCCTAAAATCAATCGCTATGACTTCAAAGACCGACCACGAACCAAACCGCCTGCCCGCCGACCACGCAATTCCGATCAACCGCATTGGTCTCATCGCGATGGACATGGATTCGACTGCAATCACCATCGAGTGCATCGATGAAATCGCCGACTTTGCAGGGGTGAAGGCAGAGGTTTCGGCCATTACCGAGGCTGCGATGCGCGGCGAACTTGATTTTCAGGCGAGTCTGAGACGCCGCGTCGCGTGCCTGGAGGGTCTTTCGACGACGGTGCTTGCCGAGGTGTACAGCGAGCGCCTGCGCCCGTCGCCGGGTCTGGCCGAACTCATGCAGCATGCCCATCAAAACGGCGTGAAAACGATGTTGGTTTCCGGTGGATTCACCTACTTCACCGAGCAGATGCGGCAGCGTTTTGGCTACACCTGGACCCGCGCCAATACGCTCGGCGAGCACGATGGGCGCTTGACTGGCAAGGTCTGCGGCGCGATCGTCGATTCAGCGGAGAAGGAACGCTTGCTGCGCTTTTACGCCTCCACGCTGCCCGCGAATCGAACGGCGACCGTTGCGCTCGGTGATGGTGCCAATGACCTGCCGATGCTCAAGGCGGCGACACTGGGCGTGGCGTACCACGCCAAACCCACCGTTCGCGCGCAAGTTCCGGTAGCGATCAACACGGGCGGTTTAGATACGCTACTGACGCTCATCGCCTGATTGCATGCGGCTTTAGCTCGTGTTTGGAGCCTCGCTTTGCTAGACTTTTGTCAGCGAGTGACATTGTGAATCTCGGGGAAATGAAATGAAACAAAAATCAACTAACGCCGCCTTGGCGATTCTGTTGGGTGGTGCGGCGATTGTTGCGCCAGCCTACGCGCAAGACGCGGCGAAACCAACGCCTGGCGCCAACCTCAGCTACGTCGGTGCGGACACACGCATCGGCGTCGGCATCGACAGCGACAACAAAGTCCGCGGCGAACTTTTCCAGGTGCTGCGTGGCGACGACAAATCCGCCACGTTGGGCGAATTGTGGGCCGGTAATAATCGCGGCGGCATCAAGCTCTCGCACCACTGGGCTTCTGGCGCGACGGCCGTCAACAAAGTCTTCGTGGCGGCCGACCAAGGCAGCGATGACGCGCGCAAGGCCACCCTCGGCGGCGGCCAAGAATACGAAAAGTGGTTCTGGAATGCGTACCTGAGCAAAGGCCTCTCCGGCGCACGTCTGAATGGCACCTCCGTCGTAGCCAACACGATTACGCAAACGGGTACCGACGCTGGCCGTCCGTACGCCGAAGACGTAACCACCACGGTCACAACGCGCACGTTCTCGCGTCCATACGATTGGGGCGTCGGCGCACGGGTGGGTCACTTCTATGAAGCCGCGCTCGTACGTGTCACCGCAGGTCTTGACTACGAATGGGGTAAGTACTCGTCGCAGCAATGGACTGGCTCCCTGATCGCCGAGAAGTTCTTCGCAGGCTCGCCGATTTCCGTCGCGTTGTCTGGTGAAATTTATCGCCGCACGGGTGATTTCGAAGGTACCAAAAACGATCATCGCGGCTTATTGATGCTGCGCTACGAACTTGGCGCGCCGACCTCGAGCTTCCGCCCCACCAAAATTTCGCGCGTGGTCACTTCAACCGAGCGCGTGCCAGACCCGAACTGGAAAGCGCCTGTCGCGGTCGCCGCGGCAGATGCGAAAGCCGAACCTGCCGCTGCAGACAGCAAAGGAACCGAAGCGACCACTCGTACCGAGCAGCGCGTCGTTCGCAGCAACGCTGCTGACGCGCAAGAAACGTACTTTGACCTTGGCTCCGCGAAACTTAAGCCCGCGGCCATCAAGGAGCTTGACGCTCTGGTGTCGCGTGTTGAAGCGCAACGCCCCTACGTTGATATTCGCGTGAACGTCGTCGGCCACACCTGCCCGACTGGCTCCGACCGCAACAACTTCGCGCTCTCCGGCAAGCGCGCGGACGTCGTAAAGTCGTATTTGGTCTCGAAAGGCATCCCCGCCGCGATCATCAATACGTCTGCGATGGCCGGCAAATCGCCGAAGTACCCTGAAGTCAAAGGTCAGAGCTTCCGTAACCGCCGTGCCGACACTGACATCGTGATCGTTAAAGAAAAGACTGAGCAAGTTCAAGTTGCGGTCGCTGCGACGCCTGCGGTCAAGCCAGCGCCAGCAATGCCGAAGCCGCTCGCTGCGGCACCGGCCGCGCAATCGGCTCCGATGATCGAGCGCAAAGTTGAGCGCGTCATCGTTGAAGACGCGCCAAACGCTTGGATGGCTCGCGCTCTGCACAACCCGGCTCAACACAAAACGGCCGTTGACACCTATCGTTGGGCCGAGACTAGCAGCGAACAATCGATCGGCGCGCGCCGCTACATCAACCGCGGGCCAGCCGCTGCGAACGACGCCTACACCGTCGATTGCAGCGCGCCGACCACGTTTAATGTGCTCGCAAACGACACTGATCCCGATGGCGACACGCTGTCGATCACCAGCGTAACCACACCGGGCAAGGGCACGGCTGTGATCTCCGCTGGCAAGATCGTCTACACACCGAACGCAGCAAGCTGCGCCGGTGGTACCGATACGTTTAGCTACACCATTGCTGACGGCAAAGGCGGCACCGCGACTGCGACGGTGGCTGTGACCATCAAGGCAAGCAACAACGCTCCTGTCGCCACAGATGACGTATACGTGGTTGCCTGCGGCAATGCACAGACGTTGAACGTATTGACGAACGACACCGATAAAGACGGCGACCCGCTGACGATCACCTCGATCACACAGCCGAAAACTCCGTCCATCTCGATCTCGGGCGACGGCAAATCGCTGAACTACACGCCGGGCGCGTTCTGCTTCACGAAGGAGACCTTCACCTACACAATCAGCGACGGTAAGGGTGGCACCTCCACCGCAACCGTGACCTTGATCGATCCGTAAGTCGAAAGAGCGACGTCGCGCTTGATTCGGTTCAATGCGCGAACGAAAATGGGGCCGCAACACGCGGCCCTTTTTTGATGCCTGAAACCCTCCAAAATATCTTAGTCGTTCACCACTCTGCCAGCGGCGGCACGCGAGCGATGGTCGCCGCGTTCTGTGCGGGAGCGAGCGAAACCGATGGCGTTTCCGTCATCACGCGAAGCGCAGCCATCGCGCAGGCAAGCGACGTCCTCAGCGCCGACGCGCTCATCATCGCCACGCCCGAAAACTTTGGGTACATGGCGGGTACCGTCAAAGACTTTTTCGACCGCACGTTCTACGCCTGCATGAGCGACACCACTGCGCAAGGTGGCGGAACACTAAGCCTCGTCGCGGGTCGGCCATACGCGGTGC
>JAKPSO010000317.1 GCA_029571495.1 Pseudomonadota bacterium | reverse complement strand
CATCGCTTGCTCTGCGATCGAATTTGCGTCACCCGCCTGAAAGATAGCTCGTCCAGCGGCACCAAATGTCGCGTCCAAGGCGCCGCTCGTGTCGAGTCGGGCGACGCAAAAGGTCTTGCCGGTTAGCGGCGCGCGACGCGGGCAACCGGCGGCGAGAAGCAACTTGCTGTCCGGTTGCATCGCCGAGCCACGCACGTCATCGTTAATCGTGGATAGGAACGAGCCCGCTGTACCGTAAGTCGTATCGACAACGCCTGGAGCACCGATCGCTGAACACGTAACCACGGTCGCCCAAGTAATGACAACGCGGCTAAATAGCGAAGAAACGAACTTTCTCATTGGTACCCTCCTGTGCCTCTTTTTTCGTTTAGGCAATGCGCGAATCCACAGGGGCGTACTCGTGGTGACATGCAAACGCCTAGGTCACCAGGCCACCAGAGCCCCGAAGCGGCCAACAGGTCGCCACTCGGACAGACGCAAAACTGCGCGCGAACGCGTCAGGGCGCATTTTAGGAGGACACTTTGCGAATGAAAATAGCGCCACGCAAATTTGTCGTGTGACGACCACTGTTCGGGATTCAACCAGTTTTGAAGGCGACAACTTTTTAAGCGCAACGACCGTTCTACGGTCAAAGGAGCGCGATCATGGGGAAAGTCGACTATTTAAAAAATAGCAGCGTAACGACGGCTGGACGGTCGCTGAATGCGAAAAGGCTTTGCGCGACCATACGGTCGCGCCTCGGAGGACTGATCCGCCGCCTCGCGCCGGCGGCTAGACAAATAGCTTCGCGTGCTCTTGCCGCAGCAAATTCTTTTGCACTTTGCCCATCGCGTTGCGCGGTAAATCGTTGACGACAAACACGCGCTTGGGTACTTTGAAGTTCGCGATCTGTCCCTTGAGTATTGCGATAACGGCGTCGCCGCTGACGGCGGCACCGGCCTTGCTCACGACGACAGCCACCACCGCTTCACCAAAATCAGGATGCGGCACGCCGACTACGGCCGATTCCGCTACGCCCGTCATGTCGTTGATGTAGCCCTCGATCTCTGCGGGGTAGACGTTGTAGCCGCCGCTGATGATCAGGTCTTTGCTGCGGCCCACGATGTGGACGTAGCCGCGCTCATCGACCTTGCCCACGTCGCCGGTCTTGAACCAACCGTCCGCCGTGAACTCTTCCTTGTTCTTTTCCGGCATGCGCCAGTAGCCGCCGAACACGTTCGGGCCTTTGACTTCGATGCCGCCGATTTCGCCGACGGGGCACTGCCCACCTTTGTCGTCGGACACGCGCACTTGTACTTGTGGCAATGGAAACCCGACGGTGCCGCCGCGCCGTTCGCCATCTTTCGCGTCATACGGATTGGACGTCAACATGCAGGTCTCGCTCATGCCGTAGCGTTCGAGAATCGTGTGGCCTGTGCGCTCACGGAATTCGTTGAACGTCTCGATCAACAACGGCGCGGAACCCGCGACAAAGAGTCGCATGTTCTTGCTGACCTCGGTCGTCAACCGCGCGGGTTCCGCATTTGCGAGGAGCCGCACGTAAAGCGTTGGCACGCCCATGAACACCGTCGCCTCGGGCATGCGTTTGATGACCGCCGTCGGGTCAAATTTCGAGAACCAAATCATCTTCGCGCCGGAGAGAAGGGCGCAATGCGATGCCACGAACAAACCATGCACGTGAAAGATCGGGAGCGCATGAATCAGCACGTCGTTCTCTGACCAACCCCAATACGACTTCAGCGTGAGCGCGTTGGACAGCAAATTGTTGTGCGAGAGCATCGCGCCCTTGCTGCGCCCCGTCGTTCCGCTGGTGTACAGAATCGCGGCGAGGTTGTCTGCTCCGCACTGCGCGATTTCATGGCGGTCGCTCTGAGTTGCCACGGCGTCGGTCAGCGAGCCGCTCCCAGCTTCGTCCAAGGTGTAAACGCGCGACACTTTCGCGGCGTCCGCAATCGGCTGAATCCACGTGAGCGATTTGGGCGCGCATACCACCACCGCAGGTTCGGCGTTACCTATGAAGTACTCGATTTCGCTCGCTTGATATGCGGTG
>JAKPSO010000280.1 GCA_029571495.1 Pseudomonadota bacterium | reverse complement strand
CTGCCTTGCACAGCGCCCGCGCGTCGCAGACGATCGTCGCCAACGGTGGCGTACCGTTGTTTACTGGCAGCTGGGACTTGGTGGTTAAGCATTTTCAGATCGACAAGATGCCCAACTGGTCGAAGACACTAGACGACATCGACCGAATATTTTTCAACATGCAACTCGCCATCGGCCACATCCCGGAGGGCCTAGAAATCATCGCCGACGAACCGGCGGAAAGCACGCGCGGCGCAGTAGCCTTCGCCTACGGTGGTGGCTATTGGCTGCCAGATCGTGCGGGCACGTACCAAGGGTTGCCCAACAGCACGATCTTTCTCTGTCCGCGCCTCGAAGGCAAAGACCTTGAATCGTTCGCATACGTGCTCATCCACGAGCTCGCCCACTACGTCGGCCCGAACATCTTAAGCGGCATAGGCATCGACGACTACGGTTATCACCACCTCAACACCAAGAGCATCAATAAACTCACTCCGTGGCAACGCGTACACAACGCAGACTCCTACGCGCAGTTCGCCTTCGAAGCCACAGGACGACCATTTCGGCAGTGGGAGCATGAGCTCTAGCGGCGTGAAGTTGCGCTTGCCCATTGCCGCTCAGACCATCAATTCTGCACGATCAATAATGACCTCCGTTCGCGCTGAACGTAGCGACGGCTCTGATGGTCAAGCGCTTCGGCATCGCCGCAGCACGCGCGCTATTTCACGCAATTCTTCGCCATGCGCGCGAGGACAATCTTGTCACCGTGCTTCGTGAGTTCCGTCACGTGATAACCGCGCCGCTCGTAAAACGCCACGTTGCCTGGCACCAGCGTGTTCGTGGTTAACGTGAACCGCACGACGTTCGGGTGTGCGTCCTCGACCGCGCGCACAAGCGCAACGCCAATGCCGCGACCCTGATACGACGGCTCAACGCTCACGCGGTGAATCATGCACTCCGATCCGTCAAGGATGCCACGAGCAGACCCGACAATGCGATCACCATCGCGCGCCGTGAGCACCGTCTGCGTGCGAATGTCTTCTTCAAGCGCCGCGAAGTCTTCCATCAGCGGCGGTATCTGCGTCGTCTCGCCCAGCCGACCTTCTTCCGCGAAGGCACGCATCTGGATGTCGTGGATAGTGTGTGCGTCTGCAGGAACGGCTGGACGGATGGTGATTGGATTCTGAAGTTTCATTTGCGTCGTGCCTTCGGGGAACGGTCGAAGGATCGTGGTCGATCCTGCTCAATTTTGGAAAAACCAGGAACCACGACGCACAGCGCGCTAAGTTGGGATTGCGTCACTCGATTCGCCGTGCTGAACAACGCAGCCCCAACCATCGTAGTCAAGGTCGAACAATTTGGACAAGCAAGCCATGAGCCCCGATACAGAACACAGCACATTTTGTGTCGTGGGCATGTTCACTGTGACCACGACTCGGAAGCCACTGTCGGACTCCCCAATGCTAGGAAGGCCATAGCGATTGTCCAGAATGAAAGACGCCACAATCTCCGCCTTTTTTCTGTCGTCGCATTTCAAAACGAAATCAACGTCCCTTGGGATAGAAAAAACGTCGCCGAGCGAATCGTTCTTGATGAGGAGTTGTGTGTCTTCGTAGGCGTTTTTTAGAAGCGCATCGGTCACAGACATTTTTTTCTTTCTGTCGCGTTTTTAGCGTCAATATTTCCAGTGATCCAATCGGCACGTCGCAGCGAGTTGCGAAGTGAAATAGGGGCAAGTCAACAGTGGGAACGGTCAGTCGCTTCGCTCACCAATTTCATCACCACATGCTGCAAAGAAACTACCTGACCCAATACTGCTTGCTTAACGGGTAGGCGACGACTCGGCGTCGTCCGATGCAACGGGGCATCGCGGCCGAGTCGGCGTCTACAAACCGCTTAAATGAACAGCATTGCTACCTGACCCAATTTCTGTTTGATTCTTGGAGCCCAGCCCACGAGGCTCACGAAACAAACCGAATTGCTTTTTCGACTATTCGCCTACGAAACAAGAGACTTTCTTTGTCTACAGGGAGATCGAGGAACTGATTTGCTTCATCAAGACTAGAGAAGACTTTTACGTTTCTCAGGTGAAAAAAGAAAAGCTGAAAGAAATAGTATTGCAGTTGGTAGCAATGCGTCTTGGCTGACGTGCCACTGTTCCCTGCATGAACCGCCTGGTTTCGATACTCGCGCAAGTGTTCCAGCATTTGCCTGTGGTAATGCGTATCTTTGAAGCAATAAGAGCAGCGTCTCGTAAGCAACTCATAGTTTGCAGAGTCGGGACAAGTTAGTTCCTCGAGGGCGCCCCATAACTTAATCAACGCATGATTCTGATCGCGTTCGTCCAGGGCGCGAACGAATCTGAGCAAGGCTTCACACAGGCGTTCGCTGTATCGGGACGCCAAGATTCGTCGCAGAACGAAAGCACAGTTTTTCTTGAAGACTTGGACGTTCGCTGGTCGAAACGGTTGAGCGGTAACGTAACCGGGCTCAAACCACACCGGGCTTGGTGCTGGAGTGCCATTGGACAAATGCACGGTGTGCACGCCTCCGAGTCGAACAACGTTTATAGGTTCCCATTCAGTGCCGAAAGATTCCATACGAACATTTCCAATCAAACACCAGACGCCACGCTGAATATCGATCGCTCGAAGAGCCTTGGTCATTGCTTGATAGCTACTTTTAGCTTTTACCGAGACGATCACTTTCGTGTACGACTTCGAAGTCGTGTCTTCCGGAATGTTTGCGTCTGCAATAGCCGACTGGCGCCCGATAAATTTATGTGGGAAATCGGCGTTCAATAGTCGCCACGCGGAACCACACACTTTTCCGGTGAGAGGCAGGCCGTCCGGTGCAAGGGAAATTGATGTCAGTATTTCGTAAGACTGCAGCGAGGTCGCGGTTAGTGCAATGAAAGCTTTGTTGATCGCCACCAAAAACGAGTCTTGAGTCAGTTTCACGGAGACACTCGAGATGGCTCTCCAAACTAGGAGAGACTTGTCTAAGTCGCTTGCCGATGATGGGAAATCCAGCATTGACTGAAGCGCAGGAAGAGTCTCGTAGATTTCGAATCCGGAAAAGGTCGTCCCGCCATCTGGCGACACCGTTCGAACCTTCTCAACGGAGTCGAGAATCACTTGCGGCTTGAATTTTTTCTTCCAAGAGATCGCCATAAGAAAGCCTTTCATTCGACCACAGTGAGCTAGTCGGGTAGGGCGGGCAACTTGTTGCCCTCGCGTTCAGTGGATGGAAGTTTCAGCCGGGTGGGCAATTTATTGCCCACGTGTGTTTGGACAGCGTGTGAGCTTACGCGACGATCTCTCGCCGCGCTGACCTTTTAATCCGAATCTCAACATCCTTGCCCACCGCGCGCGCCGCGCGAATGAGCGTATCGAGTTGCACCGATAAATTGTCCGGATCGAGGACGCGATCAAGCTGCGAACGGCTGGTCGCCATGCGCTCGGCCATCGCGACCTTGGTGAGTTTGGCGCTAACCATGCTTTCTTCGATCTGCTCCGCGAGCGCACGCTTGAGTGCTTTCGCATGCACTTCATCAAACATGCCTTCATCCTTGAGGAAGTCATCGAAGCTGGAGCCTCTGTGCGCGTTCGCGCGTTTTTCAGTTTTCGTCATGATTCCATTCCTTCAATCGTTTCAGCGCTAATGCGATGTCGGCAGTCGGTGTCTGCTGTGTCTTTTTGATGAACCCGTGCAGGAGAATCATCTCGCCATCCACTATGGCAAAAAGCGTTCGAGCAATCCGATTGCCAAGGCTTGATCGCACTTCCCAAATCGGCCCACTGATGTGATCTACGCGTGGCTTGCCGATTGGCCATTTGTATTGCACGTATGCGATGTCTTCGCCAACGCTACGTTTTTCTGTGTCCGTTAGCGATTTCAACCATTCGCGAACAGGCTCGCTACCGCTCCGAGTGCGGTAGAAAACAGCGGGTATGCGTGATGGTTTTTGCACGTCTCAATTGTACCTTATAAGGTGCAATACTGCTTGCACTTTATCAACCGAGTCAGCCCGCGCGGGGAATGAAGAATTCCCTTTCGTCGTCCGCTAAAGGCTCGTCGAAATTCGCCCGCGGGATGAGTTTGCCTTTGAGTAGGCCGTACGGAAGCGGTTTTCGCTTCGCGGCGATTGGGCCGAGTTTGGCGATAGGTTTGTCGCCCATCGAAATGACGATTTCCTCTCCATGGCTTGCGCGGTCGAGCAAGTCGTCGAGTTGTTCTGTCGCGGCCTGAATGCTAACGATAGTGGCGCTTGGCATGGCTGGTACCCGTGTACGGTGAGCGATGACGGTCTAGATTCCCGCCTTCGCGGGAATGACAGTGGAGTGGCGACGCGTGGCCAGGTTCGGACGGTAGCCGCGATGAAACGAAGTGGAGTCGCGGAACAGTGGCGCTCGCGCACCCACGATTCCCCTTCGCTGCATCTTGGCCCTAGGTAGCCTCGTGCGGACTAAAACCGCTTCAACCAAGCAAAAAACTCCCGATACCAAAGCCGCGAGTTCTGTGGTTTGAGGATCCAATGGTTTTCGTCGGGGTACACGACTAGTCTTGCGGCGATGCCTTTGGCGCGCAGCGTGTTGTAGTACTCGAGTCCCTCGTAGTACGGTACGCGGTAGTCGAGTTCGCCGTGGATGACTAGCGTCGGCGTCTTGAAGTTTTTCGAGAACGCGTGCGGCGATTGCGACTGGTACTTTTCTAGGTTTTCCCACGGCCAGACGCCGAGCTCGTGCTTGAGCCACAGGTAGCCGTCGTCGCCGAACTGGCTGACCCAGTTGTAGACGCCCGCGTGGCAGACGTACGCTTTGTAGCGATCCGTGTGGCCGTTCATCCACGCGACCATGTAGCCGCCGTAGCTGCCGCCAGCGGCGTAGAGACGGTCTTTGTCGACGACGCCTTCTTTGATCAGCGCGTCGGTCACGGCCTCGGTGTCGGCGAGTTCGCGCGGGCCGAGGTCGCCATCGATGCTGCCAAGAAACTTCTCGTCAAAGCCTGACGAGCCGTGATAGTTCACCGCCGCAACGACGTAGCCCTGCGCAGCGAACGCGTGCACGTTCCAACGGTAGTGCCACACGTCCAAGTGCGCGGCGTGCGGGCCTCCGTGAATGTCTTGCAGCAGCGGATATTTTTTCCGCGCGTCGTAGTTCGGCGGGTAGCAGACGAAGGCTTGCACCGGCTCGCCTTTCCATCCTTTGAACGTGCGGCTTTGCCATGTGCCGAGCGGGATCTTGTCGAGGAAGGCGTTGAGGCGG
>JAKPSO010000268.1 GCA_029571495.1 Pseudomonadota bacterium | reverse complement strand
TGGAGTTTTTGTTTCCGTACGCGTACGACGCGAATGTGCTCGCTGCGAAGCTCAAAGAAAATGGTCTACAACAGGTGCTATTCAACGCCCCGCCCGGCGATTGGGAAAAGAGCGAACGTGGCATGGCGTGTTTGCCCAATCGCGTTGACGAGTTTCGCGCGAGCATCACGACCGCGCTGCGTTATGCCGACGCGCTCAAGTGCCCGCGCATTCACGTGATGGCGGGGTTGGTGCCAGCGGGAACCACGCGCGACGCGCTGCGCAGCACGTATGTCAGCAATCTGCGCTACGCCGCCGCAGCGGCCGCGAAGCACGGTGTGAACCTGATGATCGAACCGATCAATACGCGCGACATTCCGGGTTTCTTTTTGAATCGACAAGACGACGCCCACGCGCTTGTCGAAGAAATTGGCGCGCCGAATGTGCAAGTGCAATTCGATCTCTATCACTGCCAGATCGTTGAAGGCGACGTGGCGATGAAGATTCGGAAGTACTTGCCGACGGGTCGGGTCGGTCACTTTCAGATCGCGGGCGTGCCCGAACGCCACGAGCCCGACGTCGGCGAGATGAACTATCCGTACCTGTTCAAAGTGATCGACGAAGTGTCTGCCGCGTGCGGCTGGGACGGTTGGCTGGGCTGCGAATATCGTCCCGCGCGCGGTGCGGTTGCGCGGGGGACGAGCGATGGGCTGGGGTGGATGCGGGAGTAGGTGTGCCTGCCCTCCCCTATGCAATAGGGGAGGTGCCCGTCGCCCCTGCGTAGTAGGGGAGATGCCCGAAGGGCAGAGGGGTGGCGGAGGGGTGCTGCGCTGAGCGCCATCTCTTCGCGCTTGATTTGGGCGTTACCCCTCCGGCGCTACGCGCCACCTCCCCTGCTTTGCAAGGGAGGCAAATGAAAGCGGCTCTACAGCTCCGTGCGCACCTGCCAAAGCTCAGGAAACAACACCACGTCTAGCGCTTTGCGCAAATAGCTCACGCCCGTGGTGCCACCTGATCCGATTTTGTGGCCGATCAAGCGCTCAACCGTGGTGACGTGGCTAAAGCGCCAACGGCGGAAATTGTCTTCCACGTCGACGAGCTTTTCGGCGAGGTAATACAAATCCCAGTTCGCGCTGGTGTTGCGGTAGACCGAGAGCCACGCGGCCTGCACGGCAGGGTTGCATTCGGGCATGGTGTCGAAATTCGTACGCAGTTCGCTCGCGGGAAGCAAGCCGCGCAGCGACAACGCTTTGAGCGCAAGGTCATAGAGCGACGGGCTTTCGATGATCGCGGTGAGTCTGGCGTGGTGCTCTGGCTGCTCGGCGAAGGGCTTGAGCATGTAGCGCTGCCGATTGCCGAGTAGAAATTCAATGCTGCGATATTGCCAGCTTTGAAATCCGCTCGCCTTGCCAAACGCGCTCCGAAACTCAAGGTAATCCGAGGGCGTCATCGTCTTCAAAACTTCCCACGCGCCGCTCATTTGCTCCTGCGCACGCGACACACGCGAGAGCATTTTCATCGCTGGCTCGAAATCACCCGCCGTGAGCTTTTGCATCGCACCCTGAATCTCTTTGATGATGAGACTCATCCAGATTTCTTGCACATGATGAATCGTGATGAAGAGCGTTTCGTCGTGCGCGGCGGTGAGGGGCGCCTGCGCGCCGAGCAGTTGTTCAACACGAAGGTAGCTTGAGTAACTGAAGCTATCTTTGAACGATTCGTGCGCGGTTTCGGCGCCGGTGGTAAGTGTTGTCATTGCGTACTCTGCGCTCTATTCGGTTCATGAAAAACACTTTGCCACAGATTCCCACAGATGAACACAGATTTGGGCTAACAAATAGCGAAAACATCTGTGTAATCCGTGTTCATCTGTGGCAAAAAATGCGACTACCCAGAATGGACTCAAGTCACTTTGCCACGCGCGCGAAATTCGGCGCGCTCATATTCGCGGCTCTGGAGCACTTCGCGGAAGTGCTTGACCGCATTCACGACGTCGGCCTCGTTAATGTAGAGCGGTGTGAACCCGAAACGCAAAATGTCCGGCGCGCGGAAGTCACCGATCACGCCGCGCGCGATAAGCGCTTGCATGATGGCGTAGCCCTCGTCGTGGCGAAACGAAACCTGCGAACCACGAATGTCAGCGTTGCGCGGCGTGGCCAGCGTGAGGCCGAAGTCTGCGCATTGCGATTCCACTTCGGCGATAAACCGTTCGGTCAGTGCGACCGACGCGGTGCGCAGCGCGTGCATATCGACCGTGAGCCACATGTCGAGCGCCACTTCGAGCGCGGCGAATTGCAGGATAGGCGGCGTGCCGACGAGGAAGCGCTCAATGCCACGCGTGACGTGAAACTGCGGGTCAAACGCGAACGGCGCCGCGTGCGCGAACCATCCCGAAATCGGCGCGCTTTGCTTCGACGCGTCGAGCACATCGAGGTGACGTTTCGCAGCGAAGACAAACGCCGGCGCACCGGGGCCGCCGTTGACATATTTGTAGGTGCAGCCCACCGCAAGATCGGCGTTGCAGGCGTTGAGTTCGACCGGGAAAGCGCATGTGGAGTGCGCTAGGTCCCACAGCATCAGTGCGCCTTTGGATTGCGTCAGCGCGGTGATTTCGCGCATGTCGTAGCGCTCGCCGGTGCGGTAATCCACCTGAGTTAGCATCACGACAATCGCGCGGCTACCCAACGCATTGATCGTCGCCACCATGTCGGCGCGCTTCACAAATTGCAATTCAAGGTTGCGTCCGGCAAGGAGATCGCGGATGCCCTGCGCGATGTAGAGGTCCGTCGGGAAGTTATCGATGTCCGAGATGATGACGTTGCGCTCGGTTTTCGCTTCTTGTAATTTGAGAGCGGTCAGCAGCACTTTGAACAAATTCACCGAGGTGGAATCGCAGGCCACAACTTCGCCAGCATTCGCGCCAATCAACCGCGCGATTTTGTCGCCGCAGCGGCGCGGCGCATTGATCCAATCGGCGGTGTTCCACGAACGAATGAGGCCGTTGCCCCATTCATTCGCGACGGTGTTTTGTGCGGCGGCGGCGGTCGCTTTGGGCAGCACGCCGAGCGAATTGCCGTCAAGATAAATCACGCCGTCGGGAATGGAAAATTGTTGGCGGTACGCGGCCAGCGCAGTCGTTGTCATGCGAGGGAAAGTCCAAGAAAAACTGGCGTAATGATAGGCGTCGTGCCATTGTGCGGCGCGAAGATTCGCGAATACGCGCAATTGCTCGCACGATATTTCGCGGCACACCAAAGTGTGCGCAAGATTGCATGCCGCGCCGATCACGGCACTGACGTCACGACGCCGCCGCTGCGACGGCGGCGCGTCGAATGAAGGGTATAGCTTTGTGGCTCTAGCGGCTTATCTGCGGCGCTTACAGCCCAAAAACACTTACAGTCAACATACAGATTTTTCTGCCTGTAACGACCGCAGATAAGCCGTTACAAGCAAAAAGCTGTATCGCCAAAAACAGTATGTAGTCGCCGAGCCGATCAGCGCGTGGCGGCGAAGAACTTCGCGAATTTTGTGGCGATGATTTCGGGCGAAACTGCGCCGACGTGCTTGGCGCGGATGATGCCGTCGGCGTCAATCAAAAACGTCTCCGGCGCACCGTACACGCCCCAATCGAGCGCCGCCTTGCCCTCCGGGTCGAACGCGTTGATGTCGTACGGATTGCCTGTTTTGCGCAAGACCTCCAAGCCCAGACGACGCTGGTCTTTGTAGTTCAAGCCAACGATCACAACCTTGCCGGACTTATGCAGATCCATCAGATCGGGGTGCTCGTCCTTGCAGTTCGGGCACCAACTCGCCCACACATTCAAGAGCCACACTTTGCCCTTAAGGTCCGCAGTGGATATGGTTTTGCTTGGATCATCCAAATGCTCCAAGGTGAACGCAGGCGCGGGCTTGTCGATGAGCGGCGACGGAATCTCGCGCGGGTCGCGAAAGAGCCCGAAATAGAGGACGATGGCGAACGCGAAAAACGCGATGGGAAGGAGAAGCTTTTTGTTCACGATGCCCTACTGCTTCAAAGTCTTCGCCGACATTTCGCGCGCTTTGTTTGCTTGGTCCACAGCGGAGGCGGCTTCCGGCGGCATGTAGTTTTCGTCGTGCTTGGCGAGCACCTCGCGTGCGCGGAACACGCCGTCGTCGCCGAGCGTGCCTTGCGCGACGACGCCTTTGCCCTCTTTGAACAAATCCGGCAGGATGCCGGTGTAAGTAACCGGCACGATCTTCGCGGTGTCGGTCACGCGAAAGTTCACAGTCACGCCATCGCGTTTGATGCTGCCCATCTCCACCATGCCACCGAGCCGGAAGACACGACCGGTCGGCGCTTCCTTCGCGGCCACTTGCGACGGCGTGAAGAAGAACACAATGTTTTGGTTAAACGCCGTGAGCACCAGCGCCACCGCGCCCGCGAGCACGGCGAGGCCACCGAGGATCAGCGCGAGTCGTTTTTGTTTAGGCGTCATGTTCGTTGTCTCGCAAAGATTGCAGCGCGTTCGCGCGTCCGCGGCGCAGCGCGATGAGTTCCACGATCACGCCGACGGCGAGCGCACCGTAGCTACCCCACACGTAAAAGCCGCGCCCACCCATCGCCCAAAAGGCACTCCAAGATTCCCAAATCATTTGACAGCCTCCGCAAGCCACGCAGCGTCGCGTTCGCGCTCGATAATTTTTGTGCGTACACGATGCATCACGGCCGCGATGCAGTAAGCCCAAAACGCGAACGTCAGAATCAGCATCGGAGCAAGCATTGATGCGGCCATTGACGGCCCGCCTGCTCGCGCCACCGATGGACCTTGATGCAGCGAGTTCCACCACACGGTGCTGAAATAAATGATCGGCACATTCACCGCCCCAACAAGCGCAATCAGCGCGCTCGCGCGGTCGCCCTTCTTCTTGTCATCGAACGCCGCGGCGAGCGCCATGTAACCAACGTACAAGAAAAAGAGAATCAAGAACGATGTGAGCTTTGCGTCCCACACCCAATACGTGCCCCACGCTGGACGTCCCCAAAGCGAACCAGTGACCAGCGCGACCACCGTCATCAACGCTCCCGTAGGCGCGATCGCGTGACTCATGATGAACGAGAGGCGCGTCCCAAGAACGAGCCCGGTGAAGCACCAAAACGCCATCGCCATGTACAACACCATCGCCATCCACGCGGCGGGCACGTGAATGAAAATCACGCGATACACCTCGCCCTGCTGCGCATCCACTGGCGCGCGAAGCAGGCCAAGATACAACCCGATCACCGTCAGAACAGCTGCGATGATCCAGCAAATCTTTTCAAGCGTACCCGCAAGTGGGTAAAAGGTCGCGGGCGAGGCGTAGCGCCAAAACCAGCGCCCGCTGTACTTTTCGTTGGATTGTTGTTCGGTACGTGCCACGAGTGATTTCTCTTCTTGCCGATTAATCGGTACTGATCTTGAGTGCAGCTGCGGCGGCCAGCGGACACAATGCTAGTGCAAGCAGCATGAAAGCGCCCTGAAGCGCGAGTTCCGCCACGGGCGACTCGCCATAGAACACTTTGAGCGCCGCGCCCGCGCCGAAGATAAGCGTCGGGATTGTCAGCGGCAAGACGAGCACCGCGGTGAGGATCGCGCCGCCACGCGCCGACACGAGGAGCGCTGCCGCGATTGCGCCAATCAAAAGTAAGGTTGGCACGGCCATCAGAACCGTCAAAGCAAGCATCGCTGACACGTCAAACGGCAGCGAGTAAAACACCGCAAACAGCGGCGTGACGGCCGCCAGCGCGAGTCCCAACGCGAGCGAGAGCGCCGCCACGCGCGCAAGAATCAGCATCGCGAGTGGTTCGGTCGAGGTCAACATGAGTTCGAGCGAGCCGTCGCGCGAGTCCTCATCAAATAGACGCGGCAACGAGAGCATCGCCGCGAGCAACGCGCCCACGAAGATGACGCCGATACCCATGAGTTTCAGGCGCTCCGACTCACTGCCCACCGCAAACGGAAACAGCGCACACACGATCAAAAAGAATACGAGCGGATTCGCCCAGTCGCTTTTGCGCTTAGCGAAGAGCTGCAATTCGCGCCGAAACACGGCGCCGGTGGCGCGACGCAAACTCATAGCGAAAGCTCCCGAACAACCGGCGCGGTGATCTCAACGGCTTGGTGCGAGGTGTAAATCACAAGCGCACCTGCAGCTAATTCGGCTGAGATCAAGCGCGCCAGCAACGCTTGCGTGTCCACATCGAGCGCAACAAACGGCTCATCTAGGAGCCACGCGCGAGAACCGCGATCAGACGACAGCAACATGCGCGCAAGCGAGGAACGCTTCCTCTGGCCTTGCGACAACGCGCCGAAGCTTCGGTTACGTAGCGCCTTGACACCGAACGCATCAAGCGCCGTAACGATTTGTTCGGCGTTCGGTTCGAGGCCCGCGAGCGCGCCCGCGTAGGCGAGGTTGTCGCTCACGCTGAGCGATTCGTTGAACGCATTGGCGTGCCCGACAAAGCAGGCCGCTTCGCCAGTGGTCAACTGCGCGCCGTCGTTGTTCTGCCAGCGAACGCTACCCGAAACGGGCGCTCCGAGACCCGACAAAATGCGCAACAGCGTGGTCTTGCCTGCGCCGTTAGCGCCAGTGACGCGCAGCAAAGTGCCCGCTTCAACGGCAAATGAGACATCGCTAAAGACCGCGCGACCGCCGCGCTCGGCAGCGAGTTGATTGACCTCAAGCTTCACGAGACGGCTCGCACCCTAAATGCAGTGAACGCGGAGGCGATGCCAAAGAGTCCTGCGAGATAACCAACGGCTTCATAACCTACTATTTTGCCGTCAACCGACTGCGTGAGCATGAGCCCTCCAATGACGGCGGCGATCCCTGTACCAAAATTTTGCACGGCCGAGTTGAACGACATCAAACGACCGCGTAATTGTGGGCGCGCGGCAGACGTAATCAACGCAGTGACCGGCACAAAGCGGCCGCTCACGAAAATAAAAAAGAGCGCGGAGACGAAGAGCTGCCAAAACATACTCGCACCGAGCGTGTGCGTGATCAAGATCATCGGCACGATCGAGGCGAGCACCAACCAGTAATACAGCTTCGCGCGCGAGAAGCGATCTGCCATGTTGCCGAACAATGGGCGAGTGAACAGCGTAACGAAACCACCGACGAGATAGAAATAGGACAGTTGCGTTTCGCTCATGCCTTCGTTTGCGACACGCGAAGCGGCGACATACGGAATCACGACCATGCCTGACAAGGTAATGAGTGCCGAAGTAATGAAAGCCCACCAGTGATTCGGTTCGCGGAATAGCTCCGCGTAGCCCTGCACGAAGCCGGTGGGCTTGCCTGCGCGAATGTGACCGCGCATCGACGGTATCAGGCGCCACGCGACGACAAATAGCACGGTGCACGCCGCTGCGAGCGCAAAGAAAGGCGTGTGCCAACCATTGAGGCCCGCGACATAGATCGACAGTGGCACGCCGAGCACCGAGGCCAGCGAGAATGAGAGCATGAAAAGGCCCATCGCTCGACCGCGGCGCTCGTCGGGCACCAAGTCCCCGATGATCGACATCGCAACGGAGCCTTGCACGCCACCAAACATTCCCGCGACCGTACGCGCGAGAAGCAGCGCGACAAAATTGGGCGCAACGGCGCAGCCTAAAGTACCGATGATGAGACCGGCGTAGACCAGCAGCAGCGCGTGCTTGCGATCAAAACGATCTGCAATCGACGCCATCAAGAGTGAAGAAAAGCCCGCGGCAAACGCGTACGCCGACACCAGCAACCCGAACTGCGACGTGGTGATTCCAAACGCCTTGATCAAATGCGGCGCGAGCGGCATCATGATCATGAAGTCGAGCACGTTGGTGAATCCCATCAACATGAGGACGATGAGAATCTGGCGTTCGCGCTTGGGCTCTTGCATTACGGAGGGCAATAAAAAAGGGGCGGGTCGAGCCACAAAGGCTGTCACGCACCCCTTCGGCAATCCCCGATTTTACGGGGTTTGCGTTATTTGACTTTGCTGAAGTCGCCAGCGACGAAAGACGACATATCGCTGAGTTTGACGTACTTTTTTAGTACCGCGTCGAAGTCTGCTTTGGTGAGCTTGCTGATGCGCGACTCTAGCGTTTCGACGAACTCAAAGGTGCGATTTGCGTCGGTCAACGCGACGATCTGACCCGCAAGTGTTGCGTCTTGCGCACGACGAACCGCTCGTTGATCGAGAAGCGATTGCTGCTGCTCCGCGAATTCCTTTTCCGTTAACTCGCCGCCCAACAATTTTTGCAATTCGTCTTTGAGCGCCGCCTCGGCTTTCGCAGCGTTTTGCGGATTGGCGATGAAGCCGAACGTCCACGACCCGTTGCTGCCGAACGTGGGAATCGCGAGGTTGCTGAACACGTCGTAGCTGAGGCCCTCTTTCTCACGTACGCGCAAGAACAGGCGCGCGCCGCCGGAGCCGCCGACGATGAAATCCGCGAGGAGTAACGCCGGGTAATCCGCAGCCGTGTCTTGCAGCGGGAAGTTAACGCGCGCGACGTAAGTTGTGTTTTCTTTGTCCGGCGTCAGAAGCTTTTCATTCTTCACAGCGACGGGTTTGTGCTCGCGATTGATGCGTGCGTACGGTGTTGCGAGTTTGCTAGTGCCAAACGCCTTGGCGAGCACGGGCTTCACACTGGTGACATCAAAGTCGCCGACGAGAGCGAGCGTGCTCTCCGACAGACCGCGCATTTGTCGTGCGTAGGCAACGACTTGCTCGCGCGTGACGGCACGCAAGTCAGCTACGCGCTCTTCAACCGTCGGGATGTAGCGCGCATCACCCTTGGGGTACGGCGAGCTGTGGCGCTCCAGCGCAGTGAATGCCACGCGCTCTGGGTCCTTCGCCGACTCTTCGATGCCAGTGATCATTTCTTTGCGCACGAGCTCAAGCTCGTCGGCGGGGAACGTGGCCGTGCCATAAATGCGCGCGACGAAACTGATCACGTCGTTCAAGTGTTGCTTCTTTGTTTGTAACGCGCCACCGCTCAGCCCGATGCCGCCCGAGGCGCGCAGTGCATCAAGCCTGTCGTGAATTTGTTGCCGTGTGAGCCCATCAGCGCCACGCATCAACATCGCGTTGGCGAGCGCGTCGACGGCGCTCTTTCCAGCGCGCGACTTTTCGTCGCCATAGCCAACGCGCAGCGCGAGCTGCACCGTTGCGCCGCGCGTTTGCTTGGGCAGCAGCACCACTTTGAGACCGTTGGCCAGCGTGTAGCGCTCGCTGCGCTTGATGATGTTTGCGGGCGCGGTGTCGAAGACTTCGCC
>JAKPSO010000248.1 GCA_029571495.1 Pseudomonadota bacterium | reverse complement strand
TTTGTTGATGGTGCCAACGCGCGCACGCTCTTCATTGTTGAGCACCGGGTGGTTCACCGCGCCGGGGATGAAATCAAGCGTGTATTCGCCTTCGGAGCGAGCGTCAATGATGTCAGCGCCCGGCAACAAGAACGCATCGAGTTGATCGGCGGTGATCATCCCGCTGCTAGCGGTCGAGCTAGCCACGCTCATTTAATGAGTTTCACCAGCGAGGGCCACACGGTATCGACCAATGCCGGTTGCGCCGCGGCCGTGGGGTGAATGCGATCCGCTTGAAACTTGGTGAGATCGGTCGCGATCTTTTCGAGGAAGAACGGCACGAGGCCGCCGCCAACCGCTTTCGCCACGTCTGCATACATGCCTTCAAATTGCGCGGTGTAACTCGGCCCGAAATTCGGCGGCATGCGCATGCCCACGATCAAGACCTTTGCGCCCGCGGCCTTACTGAGTTCCGCCATTTTGAGCAGGTTGGCGCGGGCCGCGGCCACCGGCGAGCCGCGTAGGCCGTCATTGCCGCCGAGCTCGATGACAACCAGCGTCGGGCTATGTTTGGCGAGGAGCGCCGGTAAACGGGACAGGCCGCCGGCCGTGGTGTCGCCACTGATGCTCGCGTTGGTAACCGTCGCCGAAAATTTTTCCGCGGCGAGCTTTTTTGTCAGAAGATCGACCCAACCTTCGCCCGTAGACAAGCCGTAGCCCGCTGAAAGCGAATCGCCGACGATCAGAATGTGTGCGCCCTTCGCGTACGCGCTGTTCGTTGCGAGCATCAACATCAGCGCAGCGAACGCCATTTGCGCTAACCGTCGGAACTGATTGAATCGTCGTTCTGTCATCATTTACTGCATTCTATGTAGGGTAGGCGTTGCCTGCCTTGTGAACGAACGACGGACACTCCCAGCCCCAATCCACCCAACTTAAGCGAGGCGAACAATTTTTGCCACAGATTTACACAGATGAACACAGATTGATGGAACCCGTTTCGCCAGAGGCTGGTTCGTAACAATCTGTGTAAATCAACTAACTCATCAGTGAAATCTGTGTCAAAAAACATTTGCGAACCGCTTAAGTTTGGTGGATTGCCGCCCGCCCAACCTAATTTCCGTCAATCGCCAGCCGAATTCAACTCGCATGACCACCAACGCCTCCGCCGCCATTCAAGCCGACAACCTTTCGCGCATCGTTCCGCTCGGCGAACGCCAACTCACCATTTTGGACGACGTGTCGGTCACGGTCGCCGAGGGCGAAACGCTCGCGATCATTGGCGCATCAGGCTCGGGCAAAACGACGCTCCTTGGCCTTCTCGCGGGGTTAGACCGGCCCAATGCGGGAAGCGTTTCATGGCACGGCGACGTGGTCAGCACGCTCTCGGAGGATGCGCTCGCGAAACGCCGCCAAGGCGCAGTGGGTTTCGTGTTTCAGTCGTTTCAACTGTTGCCAGCGCTGACTGCACTAGAAAACGTCATGTTGCCGCTGGAGCTTGCGGGTGCGCGCGACGCACAGGGCAAAGCGGCGGATTGGTTAAAGCGCGTAGGCCTTGGCGACCGTATGGATCACCTTCCGAAGCAATTGTCCGGCGGCGAGCAGCAGCGCGTCGCCATCGCACGCGCCTTCGTGGCGAGCCCAAAAATTGTGTTCGCCGACGAACCCACGGGCAACCTTGACACCGACACTGGCGCGGAAATTGTCGAACTCATGTTCACGCTCAACCGCGAACAAGGCACCACGCTCGTCCTCGTGACGCACGACCCGGAACTCGCGGCGCGCTGTGCGCATGTCGTGCGTTTGGCGCGCGGGAAAGTGGTGCAATGAACTTGATATTTCGTTTCGTTCGCCGCGAGCTGCGTTCGACCGAGGCGCGCATTCTGGTGCTCGCGTTGGCGCTGGCGGTCGCGAGCGTGGGCGCTGTGGCGATGTTTGCGGACCGCGTAAAGGGCGCGTTTGTGAACCAAGCGAACGTGCTCCTCGGAGCTGACGTGATGATCTCAGGCGACCGACCGTTGCCTGAAAATTTCGCAGCGCAAGCCGTAGCGCTTGGACTTAAAGTCACCGAATCGACGCGCTTCGGAAGCATGGTGAGCGCGCCGTCGAAAGACACGCCACTGGGCAAAGACTCGGCGCTCACCGACGTCAAAGCGGTGAACGCGCCGTACCCGTTGCGCGGCTCTATCGAAGTGCGCAACGCGGCTGGCGATCGTGTTCCACTCAAAGCCGACGTGAAACCGGGTGAAGTGTTTGTGGACGAACGCCTAGCTTCAAGACTGAACGTCAAGGCGGGCGACACCATTGAGCTCGGCAAGAACACGCCGCGCATCTCGCAAGTGTTTGCCGAAGAACCGGAAGTCGCAGGCAACTTCCTCTCCGCCGCGCCAAAAGTCTTGATGGCCAACGCCGACGTCGCATCAAGCGAACTCTTGGGTCCCGGTAGCCGCGCGACCTATCGCTTGCAAGTCGCGGGCGACAAATCACAAGAATTCGCGGAACTCGTCAAACCAAAACTCGGCCCCGGCCAGCGCATGGAAACCGTACGCGAGCTGCGTCCAGAAGTGCGCTCCACGCTTGAGAAGTCTGAGCAATTTTTGGGTCTTGCCGCGTCGTTTGCGGTGTTCCTTGCCGTCGTCGCTATCGTGCTTGCACTTCGGCGTTATTTGAAACGTGAGTTAGACACCGCCACGCTGTTCCGAACCCTCGGCGCGGGCCAGCGACAAACGCTCATGCATTTTGTTGGGCAATTTTTTGTGCTGGCGATCATCGCGTGCCTGCTCGGCGTAGTGCTCGCGTACGCGGCGCAGGCGGCGCTCGCTTGGATGGTGCGCGGG
>JAKPSO010000239.1 GCA_029571495.1 Pseudomonadota bacterium | reverse complement strand
GCCGCGCAGCGCGAAATGAACGCGTCGTCTATGTCATCGGGTCGATTGGTCGTCATGAACAGCAGCCCGTCGAAGTATTCGAGTGTTCGCAGGAACTCCGCAACGATTGCGTTTTGCTCAACACTGACACCACGTCGCATGACAAATACGTCTGCTTCGTCAAGCAGTAGGACACACCGCCAGCGTCGCGCAAGCGAAAATATCGATTCCAGCTTTGCTTGAATCACGTCAGCAGTCGTGCCAAGATTACCTGAGTGAACAGCGTACAAAGGCCGATGAATAAGCTCCGCGTACACCTCCGCGGTGAGCGTCTTGCCAACACCCGGCGGCCCCTTGCATAGCACTACGTTGCCGGCACTCTTGCCCTCGATGAAATCGCCAACAAAGGCATCCAAATTGGTGGTCAGCACGTCGAGCAAGTCACGGTGCGATTGCGGAAGGATCAGTTTCTCGCGGAGGGAGGAGTCGTAGTGATGCGCAGTCATGTTGTCGCCGTGTACCCAGTAGTATTCATGGCGAGCCAGATCAAACACTCGGACAATCGGATGCGCTGGAACGCTTCCCAGCCCCGGCGACTCTTCACAATGATCGAAGAGCACGGATTCGACATGCGTAACCGGTGAGCCGTAATCAGTGGCTTCAAGATCGTGGATGACTTTGCGGTTGTCGAGAGTTTGGCCGCGCCGATGATAGTTATCCCTTTCGTATTTCATCGCAGCACCATTGACTCGAAATTGCTCGGCGAATGCGGTGCGGGTACACGCCGCGTGGCGATGTTGAGAGGCTTCGAATCGTGTCTTGAGCTCGGGCGACTCCTTATGGATTCCTAGCTCTCGTAGCGCATCTGCAACACGCCTGTTGGCGATCGTTTGTGGCCAGATAGTGTGGACGCGGCGCGACATTGCGTATTTCGTGTTGTCATGAAGATCAGAGACCCCAATGCAAGCCGTTGTGATGCGTACGCAAGGTTGCGTTGTCCCGCGGTAGTGTTTGCCGTCATCGAATGCAATGTCAGTGACAAGTTCGGGATATAGGAGGCTGTCGTCGCCCTCAACGTAGATCCAGCCGTCGATTAACGACTGCCGTAGAAAAGAGTCAACAACGCCGAGGCAGGCGTTGAAACTTGGTACCGCGCGCTTGAAGTCGCCGGCGCGCGCGGCCAGAATAGATTTCACTGCGCGCTCGGTTTTGCGGTCAGCGCAACGTTGTGCCGCCTCGTGGACGTCGTTCAGAGCTGAAGCGCTGAGCTTGAGAACTTGGACGTCCACCGGGTCGTCACCGCGCGCGCTGGCGAAGTAAGCGCGCGTTTCAGAAAGCTCTTCCGTTGTGGTGCAAGCTAGGACTTGGCGCGAAAGGGTCAGCGACATAAAGTTTCCTTGTAATTTGTTCACCGCTCGCTGAGCTGCGAGGGATAACCGCGCTGTGATGGCTCGTACGTTTGCCATCGCTGTGTCGGCAGCGGCTTGATGTTCTTGAACGCGATTGGCCAAAATGAGATCAACTTTGTCCTCTTTGCGCAGTAGCCGACCGCAGTCCGCAAGGTGAATGCGCTCGACGCGGTAGCCGCGTTTTCCTTCGGGCTCTTGAAGCGTCACGCAGTTGCTGCCGATGGCAGTGATGCATCCGAGCCAGGGGGGGTGTTCAGACTCGTCGGACCGCCAGTACCAGTCGCCTAGTTGAATTTTTCCAGAATTGTTGAGGAGAGATTCTGCATGCGTCGACGAGTCGTTGGGAACAGGGCCGTCGTGACCAGCGGGCACAATGGATTGGTGTGTCATTTGAGTGGACGTCTATATTGGCGGTTTGAAAAAAGCAAGGTTCTGCAATCCAAAATACAGCCAATGCAAGCGCTGTCAAGCGCACTCTGGGCGGCGAAGCAACGTTCAGCGACCGCCTGATGAGTGCTGTGTTCATACAATCGTCACGTCACTAGATTTGAGGTAGTTACGTGCAAACGTCGACGCAACATTTATGAAGCGACGCTTGTTGATAGATGACGCAGCCCTCGGCCGACTAGGTCGCCGAGCACGGGAGCGCAGGCTTGCCGTCCGCATTTCTGTCGCAGCGCTCGCACGCATACTCGGCAAGTCTCACGTCGCTCTGGGGCATTGGGAGGTGCGCCTTCCCAGGCTGCTCGACGACGATGTGCAGTTGCGCTGGGAGCAGGCCTTACAAGTCCCTTCGGGTTGGCTACTGAGTTTGCAGACGGCAACGCCAACGGTGACGGAGCCGGTCACAGATCCTATCGGCAGCGCCGATACACTTGCTCGATGTGAAACCGTCGCGGAAGAGATCGCAACGGTTGGTTGGATACTGGCCACCGAGCGATGGCAAGTACGCGAAACGGGGACGCTGCGGGGGA
>JAKPSO010000238.1 GCA_029571495.1 Pseudomonadota bacterium | reverse complement strand
GTGCTCAACTCTGTGCGCAACTCTTTCACGTAGTCCTGGAAAGCATCGCTACGGGCTTTGGCCTGCGCGCGCGGCCGCAGATCGTTGAGGACGTTTTCATACGTCGGCGTGTGAGCAGCTGAAAACTCTTTGCGCTCGATGACGTAGATGAACTGGTCGCCCTTGACAATGCCAAAGCGCGAGTCCGAACGGTCAGGCTCCAGCTCAAAGGCGGCATCCGCGAATTCCTTGCTGTTTTCAGCCCAGTACAGGGTTTCGTCGGCCGCGAAGAGCGGCGAGGTCTTGAGCGTGACTTTCGCCCGTTTCGCCGCGACTTCCATCGCGTTGTCGCCAGCATCGGCGAGTTTGCCGTAAATCGAGAAGGTGACCGCCGTGGAGGCGCAATGGCGGGCCTCTTCAAGCTGAAGTTCAGCCAAAATCTTGTCGCGCACTTCGGCGAAAGGGATCGATTCCGTCGTGTTGTTGGTGGTGGTCCGGGTGTAAGTGTCCGTGTGGCTGTCGTAGTACTCCAGCAGGTCGTCCTCAGGCACCGAGACATACGCCAGATAGTTCGAGACCGGGATCGCGATGTAACGCACGGCAACGCGGTCGGGGAGGGCGAACGAGTCCTTGTTCTCCTCGTAGAACTTGCGCAGGTCCTCTTCGCTGAGGCGCATCTCTGTCTGGGCGAAGCGATTGCTGATCGCGACGGTCTGCACCGTGAAGCGGTCCGTCATGGCGGCGAGTTCATCGTTCAGTTCCATCGGGGAGACCCAAGAAGCCGAATCCACGAGCGCGGCATTCTTCATCAAGGCGAGCTGGTGCGAAACCAGACTTTCGTACATCGCGGGTGTGAGGCCCTGTTCGGTGAGCACCATGCGATAACGATTGATGTCGAAACCGTTGGGCCCTTGGAAGCCGGGCACTTCGCGCAATGCGTTGCGGACCTCTTCATTGAGCGAGCCCATGCCGTTTTTCTCGGCGGTCTGCCGGGCCGCGATTTGCTCCCACGCACGGCGGTCAACGACACTCACAGGGGTCTCACTGTCACGGTCACGCCCGAACCCGCGGATCGCCCGCACCGTCTGCTCGAACTGGTCGTACGGGACTCTTTTTCCGTTGATCGTCCCAGCGGACTGCGCGTCCTGCGGACCTCTGAAACACGAATCAACCGCCACGAATGCTATCGCGATGATGATGGCAAAGAATCCCCACAGGATGCGGTTGCGGATGAGTCGGTTAAAATGATAGATAAACACAGCTAATAGTCCAAAAGGATTAACACTCGCGCAAACACTCTTTTGACACGAAAAACCGGAGGCTGCGCAGGCCGCCGGTTTTTCCGAGAACCTCTTCTGAATCGGTTATTGTTCGGTGCTGGTCTCGCTCTTTTCCGCCTCTCCCTCTTTTTTATCGGCGTCTTTGGAGAGCAGAACCGGCAAATCCTCTTCCTCTTTCGCAACCGGCTGGACGAGTTCGCCAGTCGCGACTCCCGCACGACCTTCGGCATACGCGAAACGGTGCTCGGCGATACCCTTGGGGCTGACCACGAGTGTCGCGATCACCGGGCGCCCCCCTACCGGCGCATTCTCGCGCCAGATCTTGACAACCGCCTTGGGCGACATGCCGTAATTGACCGGCTCTTCTTCGCCTTTATTCAGAACGATCGCAAAATCGCCCGACACGCTGGTCAGCCGGCTGAACGAGCGATCGGCAGAAGTCTGAATGTTGACCGTATTGGCCGCGCGCAGCGCGGGTATGTGGTACTGCGGCCCCTCAATACGCGCCGCCCCGGTGATGGTAGCGATTTGCAAGGTCTCCGTCACCATATCGGTGAAAAGCGCGTACTCGCCGCGGCCCTCGACATTTTTGCTGATGGCGTTGGGCGTGCAGACGCTGAAACTGCCCTCCGGCAGATTCTCGCGCAGACTGGTTTTGACGGTTCCGGCAACCAGCCGCAACACGCGGCTGTCCGACTGCTTGTCAGGCGCCTCCACGCAAACCTCTGTACTGCTGGCGAGTTGCGCGCTCTCTTGCCGCGAAAACACCAGTGTCGCCAAGCTCTCCGGACCGGTACGGAAACTCGTTCCCAGCGGATACACCTTGTTTTCAACGGCCGGCGCGTACGACCCCACATCCGGATTCAGCACTTCGCATTTACCGCGAATCTGAATCAGGCGCACCATCGGCATGAAAGTTTTTGCGGATTCCTCCTGCTGCACAGCGGCTGGAGCCTGCCCGTCGGCCACGGCTGGCTGAGCCTCTTCCTGCGCATGGACGGCCGTCATCCAGACAGCGGCCACGACACACACACTCGCCCGAATCAATCCTGCTTGCTCCATCATGGGGACTGCTCCCTTATTCATGCGGTTAAAAAACACTCCTGCAATTAGAGAAGATTGGGACATATTAAACCAACGCCACCCCCCTAGTCAACCGTAGCTTCGCACCAATTGCGAAACGGGAATGCGTCCCGTTTCATTTGGTTTCTGGTTTCTGGTTTCAAGTTCCATCCTTCGGTGTTCGACGTTGGGCGTTCAGCGTTCGGCGTTCTACCGCTGGTAAGCACTGGGATCAAGCGGCTGGATTTCAAAATTGGGCTTCCAGTTGGGCGAGGTGCTGTAAAAGCGCATGGCTGTATTGAAGACCAAGTCGCGGATCACCTCGTCGCTATGGCCGTCGCCACGCATGTACGCCACCACCTTGACGAGCGAAAGCGGATCGGAGACGCCCCAGTCGGCTGAGCCGTTGACGATCACGCGCTCATGGCCGTATTGCTTGACCATGGCCGAAACGCGCTGCGGGGTGAGCTTGGAATACGGATAGACGGTCAT
>JAKPSO010000223.1 GCA_029571495.1 Pseudomonadota bacterium | reverse complement strand
AACCGCCGTCCTCGCAAAATACTCAACGGCTTAACCCCCTACGAAATACACTTCTCACACCCGCGCTCGCCGACTGTTCGTACTTAAATCCAGCAAAAACGTCAATATCAACAATTGCGTAAATCAGGCTCTAACGACCAGCTAACGCTCGTTAGTGCGAAAAAGCTGTTAATGCAACACCACCGTGCCCGCGCCCGGTGCGAGTCCCGTTTGCAATGGCGACGCATGATGCGTCAACAAACGCCAGCCCTGCGGCGCCCGAAGAAAGACGTTGGTGATGAACACCGGGCCGCGCGGTTGCGCCTCTTCCCCGACGTAGATCCACTCGATCGCGTTGTGGGTGACCATGCCGATGGTGCTGTGCCAGACCTCGTCGCGAAGCTCAATGCGCATCTTCGCGGAATTACGAAAGATCGCGTCCCACGCCGCACGCACCGCGCCGAAGCCGTACAGCGGCGCCGCCGACGGATGCACGCAACAAATTTCCTCGTCTTCTGCCCACACAGACATCAGCGCGTCGATGTCCGCCTGCGCAAACGCTTCGTAAAACGCGCGGGAGCAGTCTTCTGGCGTCGAGAAAAAGGCTTGTGATTTCATAGGTGCATTGTAGGGAAGTAGGCCACGCCTGGCGGCGCATCGGAATTGTCCATGGGTCATTACAATGTCGCCGAGATGAAGATTGCCTGCCGCGCCCCTCACCCATGAGCCTTTCGGCGTTCACCCGCAGCGATTTTCTGGACCGCGTTCACCCCACAATTGGGAAATGGAGTGCGCTCTGGCTCGTCGCGGCGGCCGCAGCGGTGCCGCTCGGAACCGGCCCATCGAACGTCATCGGCGGCTGCTTGTTTTTCACGCTCTTGGCAGCGGGCGGCTACCGCGAGCACTGGTTGCGAATTCGCCGCCACCCGTTCGCGCTCGCAAGCCTCGTCCTTTTCGCGGTGATTTTTCTCGGCGTCAGCTACAGCAATGCACCGTTCGACGAAATTCGCCGCGCGCTCACCAAATACGCGCGCTTGCTCTATGCGCCCATTGCGATTGCCGTACTCTGCGATGGCCGGTGGCGGCGACGCGCGCTGTTGGCGTGGATGTTGTCAATGCTCCTCACGCTTGTGCTTTCGTATGTGCACGCGGTGTGGGCGTTCCCGCTGGCGCGCGCGACGCGCGAGCATGAGATCGGCGACCATTTCATCTTCAAACACCACATCACGCAGAACGTGATGATGTCTGTGTTCGCGATCGCGGCGTTCGCGCAGGCGTGGCGCTTGCGCGCGCAGCGACTGGCGGGCGTCACGAACGTCGCGCCCAGCGTGATCTGGGCATGGCTCGTAGTGGCCGTTGCAGCCGCGGTGAATGTGCTCTTTTTCGTGCTCGGTCGCACGGGGTATCTCACGCTTTTAGTCAACCTCGTCGTCGTGGCCCTAGTCGCATTTGTCGCCGCAAAGGATCGGCGGCTGATGGTTGTCGCTGCGACGTTGATGGTTATTGGCGTGGGCGCGGCGGTATCGAGCCAATCCGTGCACAACCGCCTGCAAGCCGCGATCAACGAAGTCGAATCGTCGCAAGAACGCGGCATCGCAACGTCGATGGGCCAGCGCCTCGAGTACGCCAGCAAATCCATCGATCTCATCAAAGCGCGACCGATCTTGGGCTGGGGCACGGGCAGCTACGCGATGGAATACTGCCGCATCGCTAAGTCGCCCGAATGGTGCAAGCTCGGCGCGTACAACCCGCACAACCAATTCTTGTTCTTTGCCGTGCAGTTTGGGCTCTTGGGCTTCGCGGCGTTGGTTGTGTGGCTGGCGCTCGCGGGCGTCGCGATGCAGAAACTACCGCTCGCGGATCGCTTGCTGGGCTTTTCGCTGCTGGCTACGCTATGCGTGCATTCGATGCTCGATTCGCCGCTCTACATCGTTACCGAAGGCACGTGGTATCCGCTGATGCTCGGCATCCTCGCGGCGGGTGCCTATCACCGCAACAACGGTAGCGCAGCGCCCATCACGCTCGCCACGCCGGGCCACTCCGGGTAGCTCTGCACGACGGTGACGCGCGGCCCTCGCGGACCCCATTGTTCGATCTTCGTCGGTCCCAAAACGCTAAGCAATTGGCCGCCCACAGAGGCCGCCATATGCCCAGGCCCAGTGTCGTTAGCGATGGTCAGTGCAGCATCGCGCAGCACCGCAGCATAAGGCCCTAGATCAAGCTTCGCGAGCAATTTCGCGCCCGGAAAAACAGCGCGCGCCGCGTCCATTTCTTCTGGCCCCGGCGCCATCACGATGTCACGCCCCGTCGCAGCGAGTTGCTCGGCAAGCAGCGCAAAGTGCGGCCACTTTTTGTCGAGTTTTTCGAAAGTGCCGCCCGCAAAGGGCACCAACACAACGTAGCCCGGACGCACGCCAGCGGCCTCAAGCGCGGCTTTCGCCAACGCGTCCGCACTCGCGCTGATGCGAAATTGCACGGCGGCAGGCGCGGGCTTGTCTTCATTGAGAAACGTGTTGACCAAGCGCCAGTACGAGTCAATCGCGTGCTCGCCGTAGACGATTTTCGCGCTGCGTTTCAGCAGGATGCTACGCCCCTCGACAGCGAACCCGAAAGGCTTCAATCCCGCCGTACGCATATCCAACGCGCTCGAAAACGAGGTAGCGAAAGTCATTGCGTTCACGCGTTGATCGAAGCTTGGATCGCGAGCGCGCAGCGGCGCGGCGAGCGTTTTCAACAGCGCGCGGCGCTCTGCAAATTTGCTGGGGTACTTCGTGACTGGCCAGCCGTAGGCTTCCAGCAGCGAGTTCGCCCACGGCTTGCCGACCAAGTGCAACTCATAACCCGCCGCTTGCAGCCGTTCCAGGGCGGGGATCAGAAGCACCACATCACCGATGAAGTTACGAATGCGGACGATCAGTGGACGAGATTGTGTTGGACGCGGAGGCGATGAAGCGGACATGCGAGACGTAAGGTGCGCTGGTCGATAATAGAGACTGGATGCTAGCAATATGATGATTTGAAACGAGTGACGCTCATGACTTCCCCCCAACAATTCGCCCGCCAGGCCGTGATGGCCGACACCGTTAAAGCTTTTCACGACGCGTGCCTCGCGCAGCCGGCGTGGCCGAAGGTGATGATCAACTTCACCGAGGATGACGTGTGGCGCTGGGTCGCGACGAACCATCGCAACAACTGCTTGCTGTGGGACGAAGAAGACCTCGCGCGGCGCACCAAGGCAAGCGACGCCGACATCACCGCCAACAAGCGCGCGATCGACGGCTACAACCAAGCGAGGAACGACGCTACCGAACGCGTTGACGAATTCCTGTTGATCTCGCTTGGGCTGATCGATGCGGCGACTGCGGGCTCAGACCAACCCGTTGCGCGCGTCTCAGCGGACGCGCGCCTCAATAGTGAAACTGCGGGCAGCATGATGGATCGCAT
>JAKPSO010000219.1 GCA_029571495.1 Pseudomonadota bacterium | reverse complement strand
TCCGCGCCCACCGCGTTACCCGGCGCGCCCTACACGTTGCAGTTGGGCCAAGGCAGCGGCGGCAGCACCGCCGTGGAGATGAGCCTTGCCTTGAGCGCGATACCCGCTAACGCGAATCCATTGTTGCCAACGCTGGTCCGTCTCGCGGCTCGCTCGCTCGCTGCCGACACTAGCGCCGACGCGTTGCTGCCACTTGTGGCGTTGCAAGTGCGCGCCGGCGTGGCGGTGCCGCCTCAAAACGCAGTCCCGGTGCCCTCGCTTCGATTCAGTGCGCTGTTGGCGTTGGCCGTTGCGTTGTCGTTGCTCGGTGCGTGGTTGATTCGTCGGTACGGCTCGGCCGCGCTGCGCGGTAGGGCGATGGCTTTGCTCGGTGTGGCGGTCGGTGGTGCCTTGCTCGTATCGAGCGGCGGTATGGCCTACGCGATCAACAACGACGGCGCGGTCGGCGACTGGACTGGAACGTCCCCGCTGATCACGGGTGCCGTTGGAAACGCGCCGGCCAATGCCGATTTGCGAGCGCTGTACGCGAAGGTGGACGGCAGCGATCTCGCTTTGCGCATCGACGCGGATGTGCGCTTGGAGTCCCCTGTCGCTAACACTGCGCCGGTGGTGAGCGCCGGATCAAACCAAACGTTAACGCTTAACGCCAACGGCACGATATTGACGAATCTCGCGGGCAGCGTGAGCGATGACGGATTGCCCGCACCGGCAAATTTGACGAGCCTATGGAGCGTCGTCAGCGGCCCGGGATTGCCGGTGCCTGTGACGTTGGGGACGCCCACCACGCCTACCTCGCAAGTAGGTTTCGCCGCACCGGGCACCTATGTATTGCGCCTCACCGCGAACGACGGCGCATTGAGCACCAGCCGCGATGTGACGTTCACCGTGAATGCCGCCGCCAATGCCGCGCCCACACTCATCAACCCCGGTAACCGCACGATGACGCTCGGGTCCACGCTCAAGCTCACGTTCGCGACCAACGATCCCAACGTGCGCGACGCGCTCTCCTATTCGCTGCCCACGGCCCCGGCCGGTGCGCAAATGAATCCCGGCGGCAGCGCGAATTTTCAGTTTGCACCCACCGCCACCGGCGTGTTCAATTTCACCGCCCGTGTCGCCGATCCAAACGGGCTCAGCGACCAAAAGAGTTTTACTGTCACCGTGGTCTCCGGCAACCGAGCGCCGCAACTCACCCAACCCACAAATGCCACGGTTGCGGCGGGGGCTGCATTCAGCCGTGCGCTCACCGCTACCGACCCTGATGGTGACGTCTTGACGTATCAACTCATCAGCGGACCATCGGGCATGACTGTGTCAGGTGCAAACGTTCTGTGGACACCGACACTCGCGCAACTTGGGCAACACACGGTCAAAGTCAGCGCACGCGATCCGTCTGGCGCGTTCGACGCGAAGATGTTCACCGTGACCGTGACGAGTAACGTCGCGCCGTCGGCGAAGGACGATACCTACAGCGTGAAACTCGGAGAAACGCTCACCGTAAACGCCGCCAACGGTGTGCTTAAAAACGACGCGGATGCCGACGGCAACGCGCTCACCGCCATCAAATTAACCAATCCCGACAAGGGCGTGCTCCCTACCTTCAACGCCGACGGCAGCTTTACCTACGCCGCGCCTGCCTCGCTGCCGCCAGTGCCGGGGCTCAATCCCGTTGTAAGCTGGCGCGGCATTCAAGGCGGCAGCACGGTGTATCAACACGCAGCCGATTTTGATCACGACGGCAAAGCCGACTTTGTTTCGAGCGACTTCGGCAACCTGCGGGCTTGGCGAGGCAGCGACGGTTCGCAGTTGTGGCAATTTGACTCGTCGATCGCAACCAACGTCGATCTGACGGGTTGCCAATTCTTTGCGTTCGGCGGTGAATTCGCGTTGGGTGACGTCACCGGCGGCGGTGAGATTGATCTCATCATGCCTATCGCCTGCACCAAGGATGTCGGCACGGTCTCGGATCGATACTTCGCCATCAACGGCTCCGCCATTTCCCCGACCGGCAAAGTCGCGGC
>JAKPSO010000211.1 GCA_029571495.1 Pseudomonadota bacterium | reverse complement strand
AGGTGGTTGATTTCTGCGTCTGCACCGACTGCGCGAATCGAGACCCGGCGTGTCTGGTGTGGACGATAGAGCCGGCCGAGCCTTACCTGGGTATCATGGCCAATTTGGACGCGGAGTCGATGCGTGCGTTCACGAGAAAATCGCGACCACACCGCCCGGGCTGACGGACAAAATCAAACTGCCAACACGCGCTTCAAAAACACCGCAATGTCGTCGATTTCTTCGGCGCACACCGAGTGCGGCATGCCGTACTCGTGCCATTCGATTTTGTAGCCGTGTGTTTCCATGCGTGCCTTGGATAGTTTCGCGAGTTGGATCGGAATCACTGGGTCCATCGCGCCGTGCGCCATGAAAATTGGCAAATCGCGATTCGCCGTCGACGCTTCAACGCCCAGCGATTCAGCGCACGCGAGATAGGTCGAGAGCGCCATGATGCCCGCAAGGCGCTCCGGGTGCCGAAGCCCCGCCTGCAGCGCGATTACGCCGCCTTGCGAGAAACCCGCGAGCATGATGCGGTTCGCTGCGATGCCTTTCGCGCGTTGATCGGCGATCAATTCTGTGATCGAAACTTGACTGCGTCGCACGCCGGCTTCGTCCGCGCGTTTGTCCAACTCAGCAGAAGCAATGTCGTACCAAGCGCGCATCACATACCCGCCGTTGATCGTCACCGGCATCGTGGGCGCGTTCGGAAACACGAAGCGCACGCTGTGGTCGCGCGCAAGGCCCAACTCAGGGATGATCGGAACGAAGTCGTTGCCGTCTGCGCCGAGCCCGTGCATCCAAATGACGCAAGCGGTGGCGGCGGAGGGCGGATCTAGCGTGATGCAGTCGAGCATGGCGGTCTCTGTCGTGTCGTTTGTGGCGAAACGATGATTTTAGGCGGCACGCGTCATCGCGCGACGAAGCGCTAGAAGGTCAAGTGCACTTTCATGCTTTGCGACCGATCCGCAGCCATCGCAAAGGCGTCGTTTGCAGCGGTCATTTTGAAGGTGTGCGTCAACAGCGACGACACATCAATCAAGCCGTGCGCCAACTCATGCACCGCAGCGCCGTACTCGCTGTCGAAGCGGAACGCACCGAGGAGATCCACCTCACGCGACACAAAGCGATTCACCGGAATCTCAGCTGATGGCCCCGCGATCATGCCCACCTGTACCACGCAGCCGCCGGATGCCGTCGCCTGAATCGCGGTGGCCATAGCAGCCGCGTTGCCGGAACATTCGAACGTCACGTCAAACGTGCCTTTGTTGGCGTACCACGCTTCGACTTTGTCGGCCGCTGAAATGGCGTTCACCGCTTCGTCGATGCCCAGAGCCTGTGCGCGGCGAAGGGCAGCATCAGCAACATCCGTTACTGCGATGTGCGCCGCACCGGCGCGCTTTGCCGCGAGCACACACAGGCTGCCAATTGGTCCGACACCGGTGACCAAAACACGCTTGCCGACCAAAGAGCCCGCGCGCCTCACCGCGTGTAGCGCGACGGCCAACGGCTCCGCCATCGCGGCTGTGCGGAAGTCGCAACTGTTCGGCACCGGGAAGCACTGCGCCTCGGTCGCCACGATGATTTCGCGGAACACGCCTTGGATGTGCGGAAAAATAGCCGCACTGCCGTAGAAATTCATCTTAAGGCACAAGTGGCCTTTCCCCGCCATGCACGTGCGGCACACGCGGCACGGCTGATTCGGATTGATGGCAACTCGCTCGCCCACTTTCACGCGTGTCACGCCTTCGCCGATTTCGACGACTTCGCCGGAGACCTCATGGCCGAGGCACAAAGGCTGCATCACCGCGAAATCGCCCACGCGGCCTTTGCCGAAGTACGACAAATCGCTACCGCAAATGCCGCCCGCGCCGAAGCGCACTTTCACTTGCCCCGCGCCGGTTAC
>JAKPSO010000207.1 GCA_029571495.1 Pseudomonadota bacterium | reverse complement strand
AGGGTGACCTGCGCGAGAACTATCCGTTCGGGTTGTTCGCGGTACCGCGTTCACAGGTAATGCGCGTGCACGCATCGAGCGGCACGACGGGCAAACCAACCGTTGTGGGCTACACCAAGAACGACATTGACGTCTGGGCCGACTGTGTCGCACGCAGCATCCGCGCGAGCGGTGGCTGCCCCGGTGACATGGTGCACGTGGCCTACGGGTACGGCCTATTCACCGGTGGACTCGGTGCGCATTACGGTGCGGAACGATTAGGCTGCACGGTGATTCCAATGAGTGGCGGCCAGAGCGAAAAGCAAGTGCAGCTGATCACCGATTTCAAGCCCGACATCATCATGGTCACGCCGAGCTATTGCCTCGCGCTCGCCGAAGAGTTCGAGCGACAAGGCCTCGAAGCCGCGAAGTGTTCGCTCTCCATCGGCATTTTCGGCGCGGAGCCGTGGACCAACGCGATGCGTGAGGACATCGAAAAGCGCATGGGCATTGACGCGGTTGATATTTACGGCTTGTCCGAAGTGATGGGGCCTGGCGTGGCCAACGAATGCATCGAAACCAAAGACGGCCCAGTGATTTGGGAAGATCACTTCTACCCAGAAATCATCGACCCCGTCACCGGGGAAGTGTTGCCGGACGGTAGCGAAGGCGAGCTCGTGTTCACGAGCCTCTCCAAAGAAGCGATGCCAGTCATTCGCTACCGCACGCGCGATCTCACCAAGCTCCTGCCACCGACCGCGCGCAGCATGAGCCGCATGGCGAAGATCACCGGTCGCTCCGACGACATGATGATCATTCGCGGCGTGAACGTGTTCCCCACGCAGATCGAAGAACTCATCCTGCGCCAACCCGACCTCGCGCCGCACTACGTCTGCGTCATCACCCGTCCCGGCGCGATGGACGAACTCGCCGTGCGCGTTGAAATGGGTCTGCGCTTCGTACACGCCGGTGCAGAAGCACACAAAGCCGTCACGCGACAACTCACCAACGACATCAAGAACCTCATCGGCGTTTCGGCGAATGTCGAACTCTCACCGCCGGGTTCAATTGAGCGGAGTTTGGGAAAGGCTAAGCGGGTGGTGGATTTGCGGGCGAAGGGTTAGTGCAAGATCACGACGCGTTCCTCCGTCAATACGAATGCGCTCTCGCGACACGCTCGTTGGACGCGATCGCGCCACTCATTGCCGACGACGCGTGTTTCGTATTCACCGACGGCACGTATCACGGCATCGCCGAAATCGAGCACGCGATTCGCAAGACGTTCGAGACCATTCGAGACGAAAAGTATGCGATCAGCGATGTTCGTTGGCTTTACGTGCGTGACGACTGCGCGCCGTGCGTTTACACGTTTCAGTGGGCAGGATTCATCGACGGCAAGGCGTGCGCTGGGAACGGGCGCGGCACGAGTTTTCTCACGCGGCAGAACGATGCGTGGAAGATCGCGCACGAACACCTTGGGCCAGCCACCACCTAGGGCGCTTTCTTACCGCCTCGTGCCGTCCTCGCGCATCGCGCGTTGGCTGAGCACCGCGCCTCGATGGACGAGCGGGTGCAATGAGATTGCACCCTACCCTCATAGGGGATATAGCTTTTTGGCGCTAACGACTAATCCACGGTTGTTTGCACCTATTTTTTCAGCTTGTCGACTACGCCTAAGAACAAAGCCGAACGGCCGTCGGTTGGTCGATAGCGCGGAATTGCTGTTGCCTATTTTCTGTTCGTCCGCCGCACCTTCGCGAGATGCATTTCATAGCTGTCGTCCCCGCGAAGGCGGGGACCCAGACCGACGCTTCTATGGCACCCCGCTCACTGGATGTTGCGGCGTTTTCGGTCTGGATTCCCGCCTTCGCGGGAATGACACAGACTCAAGTGCTTACGGGTGGCGTTGCGGCAATCTGGGGTTGTTCAGCGCCTCACCCCCGCAAATGACACGCCACAAAATGCCCGTCGCTGGCGCGTTTGAGGGGCGGCGATTCTTTGTCGCACAACCCCTTTTGCGCGATGGGGCAGCGAGTGTGGAAGTGGCAGCCAGGTGGTGGGTTGATCGGGCCTGGCACGTCGCCTTGTAGCGGGATGCGTTTGCGTTTCACCGTGGGGTCGGGGATCGGCACGGCGGAGAGTAGTGCCTCGGTGTACGGGTGCAGTGGCGTGGCGTACAGATCGCGCGCGGCGGCGATCTCGACGATGCGACCGAGGTACATCACGGCGACGCGGTCGCTGATGTGCTCCACGACGGATAGGTCGTGCGCGATGAAGAGATACGTGAGGTTGAATTTCTCTTGTAGGTCTTCGAGCAGATTGATGACCTGCGCTTGGATCGACACGTCGAGCGCGGACACGGCTTCATCGCACACGATGAGCTTGGGCTTGACCGCGAGCGCGCGCGCGATGCCGATGCGTTGGCGCTGGCCACCGGAAAACTCGTGCGGGTAGCGGCGCATGTGGTCGGGGTGCAGGCCGACGGTTTCCAGCAGCTCGACGATGCGGTCGTGGTAGGCCTGCGCGGTCGGCGCGAGCTTGTGGATGGTCAAGGCCTCGCCGATGATCGCGCCGACCGTCATGCGGGGGTTGAGCGATGCATACGGGTCCTGGAAGACGATCTGCATGTCGCGCGCGACGGTGCGCAGCTCGGTCTTGCCCATCGCGGTGACGTTGCGGCCGTCGAACCAGACCTCGCCCGAGGTCG
>JAKPSO010000204.1 GCA_029571495.1 Pseudomonadota bacterium | reverse complement strand
CGTTTCAACATCATGCGGCCCGCGACCGTGACCGTGACGTTCGCCGCTTCGAGTTCTTCTTTTGATTTTCCGCCGTAGGCCGCAACCAAATCGCCTGCGAGGTGTTCGCGGCGGAAGTCATTCGGGAAGGCGTGGGTGCCGGCTTGTTCAGCGCTGGCGCGCAGCGCGGTGAGCTTCGCGCGGCGCTCGGCGATGATGTGGTTTTCGTCTTGGGCGGGGGCTGCGGAGGTGGGCGTGTCTTGGGAGGTCATCGTCGTTGCTTTTATTGCTCGAAAGAGGCGCGAAGTGACGGGCGCAAAGGCCGTCACGAGGCGAAACCCTTAATTTTCCGCGAAAACGGGTTTTTGCGCTGGCGATTGGGCATTCGCACGCCTTCCTTGCCTCGAACGAGAGGCGATAGCGGGGGCATCCGCGCGGGTATTGCTGTGTGACGCTATCGGCAGGCCCCAGCGTTGTCCCCGCCCCGCGATCGGGGCGGAACAGAGCACGCTACCAACGCAATAGCCGCTCGCCGATAAGCGCGCCGATAACGGCGGGGATGAGCATACCGAGGCTGTACCAGACCACGAGAAACGCGGGCGATAGTTCCGGGCAATGCAACGTGTAGACAAGCGCCGCCATGGCCCCGGAAAACAACCCGAGCACAGCCCCTGTGAAGCGCAGGCGAATCGGCGCAAACGAACGCACGATGACGACGGAGGCGATGAAAAGTGGCAGCGAAACGAGCGCGATGGTCATGGAACAGACCTGCCAAGAGACGCCGAGCAGCATTGCAATCCGCGCGTCACTAGGCGCACGCATGAGGAGGACTGCTGCGAGTCCAGCCAGTAACGCGAACGGCAAGAGTAACGGCCACCAGCGCACGTTGCCCGCGAGCCCCGGTTTGCCCAAGCGGCGCAGCGCCCACCACGACAATCCGGCGAGTGATGCGACGAAGGCGAAGCGCACCCAGAACCACAGGCTCGAAACGATGGTGCCCAGCGCGGGGTTCAGGCGCAGCAGAAAGTAGACCATCAAGAACGACAAGAAGACGCCCAGCGCCACCAGGCCGAGAGAACGCAGAATGAACGTCTGCGGGCGGGCGGGCGCCTCGTTGGCGGCCAGCAGTGCGATCAGGTCGTCAGTTTTCATGATTGAGTGCGCAGCCGTTGCGCCAATGCCTTGAGTCCACGATGAATGCCCACCTTGACCGAAGACTCCGACTGTCCCGTTTGTTGCGCGGCCTCAGCGATCGTCAAGCCTTCTATCTTGACGAAGCGTATGGCGTCGCGCTGTTTCACCGGAAGCTCGTCGAGCAATAGCCCGATGTCACGTTGAGCTTCGTGTACGTCATGATCCTCGGTCGCGAGCCACGGCTCGACGTCGTCGATGTCGATGTGTTCGCCGCCCCGAGCGCCGCGGCGACGGTAGAAATCAGCTAGCTTGAAGCGAGCGATGCCGTATGCCCACGCGGTGAATGGTTGTCCGGCGTCGTAGGTATGACGCTGGTTATGAATGGCAATCAACACTTCCTGAACCACGTCTTCGACATCATCGGGCACCGATAGCATGCGCTTTCGAAAGAATCCGCGCAGCAACAGCGCCATTTCCGAAAGCAGCGTGACGTAGGCCGGCTGATCGCCACCCGAGGCGGCAATCATCAGTCGGCGCAGTTCGGTCTCACGGTCCTGCAAGCGGGGTTCCTTACCAATTCGCGTCGCAGGCCGGAAAAGTTACAGCGCTTGCGAAAAAAACAATTTTAGGGGTGATGTGTAACCGAATGAGTGATTTCCGCGAATTGGAGAGCACAACGCAGTTTTGCGCTGTCTCTCAAACCTCAAAGTCATTCAGGAGTTTTTCATGTCTACAAATCGTTTCGCTGTCTCCACCCTTAGTGCTGTCGCATTGTCCGCCATGTTCGCAATCGCCGCGCAAGCCGACGTGCCCGCCGACAAGGAGAAGTGCTTCGGCGTCGCGCTTGCCGGTAAGAACGACTGCGCCGCTGGCCCTGGCACCACTTGCGCAGGCACCAGCAAAACCGACTATCAAGCCAACGCATGGAAACTCGTGCCGAAGGGCACCTGCACCACGATCAAGACGCCAAAAGGCATGGGTTCGCTCACCGCGCCCATGGCGAAGTAAGCAACGCTTCAGTATCCACCACCATCACCGTGACGCCCGCTGCCATGTTAACTGCCGGAGTTTCTCTCAAGCCCGAACACTACGAGTGCGCGATATCCTCCCGCGCCCGCGCGGCGGACGGCTTGTGGTTTGAAATTCACCCAGAGAACTACATGGTGGCGGGCGGCCCGCGTTTGCATTGGCTGGAGCGTGTTCGTCGCGAGCACGCACTATCGATGCATGGAGTTGGGCTTTCGCTCGGCGGTGTGACGCCGCTCGACGATTCTCATTTGCAGGCCTGGAAGCGATTGGTCAATCGCTTCCAGCCTGCTATCGTTTCAGAGCATCTCGCTTGGTCGGTGAATGACGGACGATACTTTCCCGACTTACTGCCCTTCGTTCGCAGCAAGTCAGCGCTTCTGCGCGTGGCTGATCGCATCGATCAAATGCAGCGGGCCATTGGTCGCCGAGTTGCCATCGAGAATCCGACGCACTACCTCCAAATTGACGGCCACGACTTTGGCGAAACAGATTTCCTGCGTGAACTGGTGAACCGAACCGGCTGCGCGCTCTTGCTTGATCTCAACAATGTGTGGATCAGCGCCAACAATTTACAAACCGACGCGATGGCGTATTTGCGCGACTATCCGCTTGCATCGGTTGCCGAAATCCACCTTGCTGGATTTACCGCCGATCCGATTCTGGGCGACGCGTTGCTGATCGATTCCCACGATCAGCCCGTGAGCGGTAGCGTGTGGCAGTTGTACCGACACGTGATCGCACAAATCGGCCCCGTTCCGACGCTCATTGAACGCGATGGCAACTTGCCGTCGTTTGATGAGCTGCTCCTCGAGCGTGACGCTGCCAACGATGTGCTCGTGGCACGCGTCGAGGCGACGAATACGCAGGAGGTCGTCACATGTTGAGTGAACCAGTACGTCTGACGGCGGACGCAAGTGGTGAAGTCGACAGTGCCGATGACTACCGCTTCATACGAAATTTCATCGCAGCGCTCGACGCGCCTGCACTAGACGGACCTGCGCAGAACGTATTCGGTCAAGCGCAGTTCAAGGTGTACCGCAATACGGTGGCGCTTGGAGCCCTCGATGCTCTGCGTGCAAACTATCCAACGACTCGGAACCTGGTGGGTGATGAGTGGTTTGATGCGGTGGCGCATCAGTATCTGCGCGCGCACCCGCCGATGCAGCCATGTTTGCTGGACTATGGTCGCGGCTTCGCCGACTTCTTGCTGCCTTACGCTAGCGCAGCCGAGCTGCCTTATCTCGCGCAGGTGGCCACGCTCGACCGCGCGTGGACCGATTCACACTGCGCGGCCGACGCAACACCGCTGTTGATCGCTGACGTAGAGCTCGCGATGCGTGAGGGAGCGGCGATTTACACCCATCCCGCTGCGCAGGCGTTCTGGTTTGCCGACACACCGGCGGCGCAACTGTGGTGCGCGAGTCGCGATGGGGCAGAGGAGCTTGCGTCCATCGAATGGCGGGCGGGCGGGGTCGTGCTCTCGCGTCCGCTGGCGGATGTGCGCTGGGCCTGCGTCGATGAAGCAACAACCGCACTGTGTGGGCGATTCGTGCACGGCGCGAGTCTGGCTGACGCTCTCGCGCTGGAGGCGGTTCAGTTCGGTACACAAGCCGCTGGCGCGGCGCTTTTCAACCTCATCTCATGCGGCGCCTTGACGACCGCGATTCCAGGAGCCTTGTTATGAATACTTCTTCTCTCACCACCAACCGACCAGAAGGTCCATTCGGCACGCTTCGCGCCCTGTGGCAGCGCACGGCGGAGTGGCTAACGCAAACTACGCCGGAGTGGTTGCTGGCATTAGTAGCCAGACTCGGCATCGCCGGAGTGTTTTGGCAGTCTGGACGAACCAAGGTAGAGGGTTGGCTCAGCGTTACCGATAGCGCCGTCGCGCTCTTCCGCGACGAGTACCGATTGCCGCTGTTGCCGCCGGAAATTGCGGCGCACGCGGGTGCCTACGCGGAGCATTTGCTGCCGCTGCTTCTGGTGCTTGGCCTGGGCACGCGCTGGGCTGCTCTCGGTTTGCTCGGCATGACTGCCGTCATTCAGACGCTGGTCTATCCCGATGCGTGGCCCACGCATCTTTCTTGGGCCGCACCACTCCTGTATCTGGCAGCACGTGGCGGTGGCAAGCTGTCGCTCGACGCAGCGGTGGGCCTCAAGTAGCCGGCAAAACGCGCGGCAATGGGCGACCATCTAGCCACGCCGTAAGCGCCTCAACAACATCGCCATAAAACTTCCGGAACACTGGCTCGCACACGAAGCCAAGGTGCGGTGTGTGGATGACGTTGGGTAGGCCGACGAGCGCGTGCGTGGTTGGCACGGGTTCTTCGCTGAAGACGTCCAAGGCAGCCATCGCGGGGCGACCCGCTATGAGCGCGGTAGCAAGCGCGGCTTCATCGACAAGACCGGCGCGTGAAGTGTTCACGAAAATCGCGTCGCGACGCATTGCGCCAAACTGTGCCGCGCCAAATAGATTGCGCGTCGTCGGGCCGAGCACGAGGTGCGCGGTGATGATGTGCGACGTAGCGACGAGTTCGTCGAACGAAACTGAGGTCGCGCCTTTTACCGCAGCGCGCTCTTGCGTCATGTTCGGCGACCAAGTCACAACTTCCATCCCGAATGCTTTGGCAACGTTCGCCACGCGTCCACCGATTTCGCCAAGGCCCGCGATGCCGATGCGTTGGCCGTGCAACACAGGCGAGAGCGTGTCATGCGGGCGCCAGATTCCTTGCAGCAGCGCGTTGTGCTGGCTGACGAGACGCTTTTGTGCAGCAAGGATCAACGCCCAGGTCATTTCTGTCGTCGCGTCTTTGTTCGGTCCCCAGCCGGTGTGCAGCACGGGGATGCCGCGCGCCGCGAGTGCTTTGGTGTCGAGCGCGCCGTTGCGCGTTCCGGTGAAGTGCACGAGCTTGAGGTTCGGGAGCTTTTCGATGAGTTCGGCAAGAAAGGGCGTGCGGTCGCGCATCAGCACCACGGCGTTGGCCGGCATCAGCGCGTCAAGCAACGCTTGGCCGCGAAGTGCTTCACGATACACGCGCACCTCGGCTTTGGCGTCAACGGCGGACCAGTCGGCGTAGTCACGTGCGACGCGTTCGAAGTCGTCGAGCACAACGATGATCGGTTTGTTCATTGGTGGCACAAGAAAATTGGAATGTCGACGAGTTCATGGTTCGACAGGCTCACCACGAACGGCCATAGAGGGGAGCGCGGCAGTAAGTCCTCATCTGGACGTCGCCCCATGAAAACGAACGCCATTAGTCGGCCTTGATGCCGTAGTCCTTGACGACTTTGCCCCAGATGTCCACTTGCTTTTCGATGAACACGCGTGCGGTTTCTGGCGTTCCGCCAATGACGTTGATGCCTTGCGCTTGCAGCTTCTTTGCGACGTCAGCGTTTTGCAGCACGGCGTTCATAGCCGCGTTCATCTTGGCGATGATCTCCGGCGGTGTCTTCGCGGGGGCGAGAACAGCCCACCATGCGGGTGCTTCGAACTGACCGTAGCCAAGTTCGGAGAGCGTGGGTACGTTCGGTAGCTCGGGGCTGCGCTTGGCGGTTGTCACGGCGAGCGCGCGAACGCGGCCGCTGTCGATGTGTGGCTTCACGACAAACACCGAGCCAACGACCAATGGCACATGACCGCCGATGGCGTCTTGCATCATCGGGCCGCCACCTTTGTACGGAACGTGTTGCCACGCGAGGTTGTTGCTCTTACCCAAGAGTGTCATGGCCAAGTGCCCGAGGCTGCCGTTTCCGATCGAGCCGTAGCTCACTGCCTTGTTGACTTTGAGCGCTGCAGCAACGTCACCAAAATTTTTGTATTCCGACGTCGCTGGAGTGGCGATCGCCATCGCGGCGGTGCCAATCAACGAAATCGCGGCCAAGTCTTTCTTCGTGTCGTAAGGCAGACCGGGAATCAACGCTGGGTTCACCGCGTGCGAATCAAACACGACGGCAAACGTGTAGCCGTCGGCAGGCGC
>JAKPSO010000158.1 GCA_029571495.1 Pseudomonadota bacterium | reverse complement strand
CCCGCGCGGAGGGAGCATTTGTTGGCCGACAAGGCCACGACACGCTCGGGCGAGCGAGTACGGCATGTGCGTTGCGTTGGAAACGACCAACATCACTAACCGACGAATACGCCAAACCGGAAGCGCCATTCAGGCGCTGCTGTGCGGGGAAAACCTCTGCGCAGACGTCCGCATTCGGTGTCCTTGAGTGAGCCGAACCGCTGGTCGAACCGCCGTCTTCCTTAAAAAAGCATTTACGGGTCGCAATGCGTTGACGTGCGCATTGCGTGAAGAGTTACGTCAATTTTCGGAGTCCATATGTCTCACCAAAACCAAATGTCCCAGTCCGGACGCGCGACACGCGCGGGGCTAAACACGCCTGTTGCAAACGTGACGCCGAGCGCGCATCACACAGCGGAGCTCGCCAACGAGCGGCGATCATCGAGGCCCGCACGCAAAGGACGTATTCAGCTGAAATCCCATGCCGAGCACCTGTATGGGCGTCTTGCCTACGACGCGCGCGCGATCGTTCCGCAACTGCGACGGCGCGCAGACAGGCGTCGAGTGGTCTCACAGCAGACCACCGACATGCGTTTGAAGTACGTGCTGCGCATGTTGAAGATTTTGCTGGAGGAAGGGTTCCAGCTGCGAAGCATTCATGACCTGGGCGAACGACACGTTCGTCGAGTCATGCTTTGGATGGTGGAGGCGGACTGCTCACGGAAATACATGGTTTCCTTTTTCACGCAAATACGGCATTTCTTCGAAGAGGGCCTGCAGAAGAAAGGGGCGCTGCGTCCTGTAACGCACTACATCGGCGAAGGGGTCATCAGCCCCATCAACGCGACGGTATCGAGGGCGATATCTAGTCAGCGCGACGAGGACGGCAATGCCCTCGATCCAGAGGAGTTCATTCGCCGCGCGCACGCACACGACGAGCGAGCGGGATTGTGCTGCGAGTTGGCTCTGTATTTGGGCATGCGGTTCAACGAAACCCTTTCGCTGCAACCGCATGCTTGCCAAATAAATCCGGATCGAATTTACGTGCGCGCGGCGGGAGCAAAAAATGGCCGGGAACGCGAAATAGAGTTGGATCGTGTGCCTTCATATAAAGCCAAGGCGCTCGCCACGATAGAAAAAATGAAGCTTCTGTGCCCCAAACCGAAGGACACCATCTTTCAAGGGGTCTCGCTCCAGATCGCCCAACAGCGTCTGCGCGAAACGCTCAACGCGATTGGGCTGAACCGCAAGTGCGCAGGTGCAACGTTTCACGGCTTCAGGCATGAATGGATGCAGGCGTCGTGGCGCGAGGCAGGCTTCGTCGTGCCGCTCGATGGGCCTGCGCTGCCGCACCACACCACCATTGTTCAATTGGGTCTTCAGGTCGTCACCAAGCTTCTGACGATTGAATCGGCGGGACACAGCGATCACCACAAGTGCGGTGCCTATCTTGGCGGCCACTACAGACAACTGCAGCGGGCAGGCGTGTCCAAGCGGAAATTGGGGCGGGCGTATGAACTTGTCGCCGATCTTCCGTATGGGGATGTGCGAGCGTTGGAGAGGCGTCGCGCGGAGCTACTCGCGATCGAAGCCGGTGAGGCGACGCTGGAGGCGTTAGAGGTTCGCATCGCGGACAACTATCTGGCTGGAACGCAGCACAGAAGGCCGATGTCGCGAACGTTGCAATTTTCTGCAAACCCCTCAGCGATCGATCAGCGAGCTCGCTGATCAATCTCGTATTTTTTTACCCACCTAGGAGACTTCATGACCTCTCGTATTGATCCCTACATACTCGCACTTGATGTTGGCTACGGCAACGTCAAAGGATTCGGTGCTTCAGCGGGCAACCCGCGTCTGGAAC
>JAKPSO010000148.1 GCA_029571495.1 Pseudomonadota bacterium | reverse complement strand
GCGCCTTCACCATCGTGCGTTGCAAGCGCGATTCGGGCATCGTGCGCAGGTCGACATTGGACAGGCCGCGCGTGAGCTTGACCCGCGCGAGGGTCGGTGCATTGAGCTTTAGTAGGTCGGATAAGTAATTGAATGTCCAGTCGGTATTGACGTCACAACGCGAAGACGTGATGCCCGGCGGCACGATCGCCTCGATGTCTGGCGTGGCGCGAACGGGAAGCGCCAAGAGCACAGCGAGAAGAGGCAACGCTTGTGCTAGCAGGCAGCGCGCCGTCCCCGAGTGCGCAAAAGGTGTGTGCATCATGGCGATGGCTCTATCGGAGGCCAGAAAAATCCGAGAAATCGTGGGCCGATTGTAGGGACGGCCGCCGCGAAAGTCACCTACCGAGCGGCGCCAGAGACAGTCGCCTCTGTTCGCGACGACAGTTGCCGCGCGAGGAGCTCCCTACAAAAACTCCGCCAATACTGCTCCCGTGTGCGACTTCGCGCGCGCCTTGAGGACCGTCGGAACGTCGCCCGCGACCACTACGTTGCCGCCGCCGGTACCGCCTTCCGGACCCATGTCGATGATCCAATCCGCCTCGGCGATGAGATCGAGATTGTGTTCGATCAAAATCACCGTGTTGCCCGCATCGACTAGGCGATGCAAGACGTGAATGAGCTTCTCGACGTCGGCCATGTGCAGGCCAACCGTGGGTTCGTCGAGCACGTAGAGTGTGTGCGGGTTGAGCTTCCTTTGGCCCGCAGTTTTCTCAGCGCTTACAGCACGTTTGTCCTCGGCTGCCGCGGCCAGCTTCTTCGCCTTGGCCGAGAGCTTTGCGGTTGTTACCGGCGTGGCGCTATCCGTGAGACGGAAGGTTTCTTTGACCTTCGCCAATTCCGTCACCAGCTTGATGCGCTGCGCCTCGCCGCCGGAGAGTGTCGGGCTCGGCTGGCCGAGCGTGAGGTATCCCAGGCCGACGTCCTGCATGAGTTTCAGCGGATGATGGATCAAGGTCATCGACGAGAAGAATTCCACTGCGTCGTCAACATTCATCGCCAGCACCTCGCCAATCGATTTGTCGCGCCAGAGCACCGAGAGCGTTTCGCCATTGAAGCGCGCGCCGTTACAGACATCGCACGGAAGTTTTACGTCGGGCAAGAAGCTCATCTCGATAGTGACCACGCCCGCGCCGGCACAGGCGTCGCAGCGTCCGCCTGCTGTGTTGAACGAGAAGCGCCCCGGTCCGTAGCCGCGCATTTTCGCTTCGATGGTTTCAGCGTAAAGCTTGCGAATGTTGTCCCAAAAGCCGATGTAGGTCGCGGGGCAGGAGCGCGGTGTCTTGCCGATAGGCGTTTGGTCTACTTCAAGCACGCGATCAACCGATTGCCAACCATCCAGCGAATCGCAACCCACTAGCGCAGTGGGCTTCTTGCGGTTGTTTCGCGCGCTCACGAACATTTCCAAATTCTCGTGAATGACTTCCCGCGCAAGCGTGGATTTTCCCGAACCCGAAACGCCCGTGATGACGCTCAGGCGGCTCAGAGGAAGCCGCGCGGAGACGTTTTTTAGATTGTGTAGCGAAGCGCCTTTGACTTCGATAAAGGCGTCGGCCCTGCCGACAGGCGCGCGCATATGCAGCGGATGCTTGAGCGGATTGCGCAAAAATTTTCCGGTAATCGACAGCGGATTCGCTTTTAGTTCTTCGGCGGTACCCTGCGCGACAATTTCGCCGCCGCGTACGCCCGCGCCGGGGCCTAAGTCGATGATGTGGTGCGCACGTTTGATGGTGTCTTCATCGTGCTCAACGACGATCAGCGTGTTGCCCTTCGCCTGCAACTTTTCGAGCACGTCGAGCAAGATGCGATTGTCGCGCGCATGCAAACCAATCGTCGGTTCGTCGAGTACATAAGCAACGCCTTGCAGATTCGAGCCAAGTTGCGCAGCCAGACGGATGCGCTGTGCCTCGCCGCCAGAGAGCGTCGGCGCCGACCGATCCAAAGTCAGGTAACCGAGCCCCACCTCTTGCAAAAACTCAAGACGCGATTTCACTTCGGCGATGATGTCACGAGCGATTTCTTCCTCGCGCACCCCGAGTTTCAACGCAGTCATGAACTGCTCAACGGCAATCACCGACTGCGTGACTAACGCATGAATGCTGTGCTCGCGGAAACGCACATTGCGCGCGACGGGATTGAGCCGCGCGCCTTCGCATGCCGTGCAAACCTCGAACGCCTCTTTTGCATCAAGGAATGCGTCCAGTTCG
>JAKPSO010000137.1 GCA_029571495.1 Pseudomonadota bacterium | reverse complement strand
GCCGCCGGGCCCGATAGCGCTCGCGGCGCTCGCCGCCGTGCCGCTGGTGATCCCAAGCCGCCCAAACGCCCTTCGCATGCATGTGGAGTCTGCGATGGCGACGATAGGCGCTCGCCCGAATATCGCACTGGAAATCGATGGCGTGTCGGCCATTCTGGACTTAGTCGCCGACGGCGCGGGCAGCGCTCTCCTGTCGCGTAACGCGGTCGCGAGTTCGATCAAGCCGTCGGCGTTCTCAGTGCGCGCTGTGTGTGATCCGCCACTACGTACGCGACTCTCCATCGCGACGAGCGCGCTGCGGCCAACGACGCTCACCCAGAAGGCGACGATGACGCTGCTCTCGAAGATGATCTGTGATTTGATTCCGCCGGCTACTGAAACGTAACGTCGCTGAGGCGGCGGAATTGGGCGTGGTTGGCGGCCGAACGTGTGAGTTTGACTCTGCGTCGCTGTAACAAGTCTGCCGCGACTATTTTGCGAGATGGTCTGCTTAGTACAGCTTTTCGGCGCAAACGACCACGCGGCGGCTGTTTCGCAGCTTTTTCGCGGTATGTTGAGTCTTTGCGAAATATCGCCGCACTGGCCGCCAATTGGTCGCTCAGCTCAAAAAGCTGTTGCGCAAGCTCTGTCGAACTAGACAACCTCCAGCAGCTACAGCGCAGTCGCATATCGCGCCACCTCCGATGCCGATTCGCTATAACTGCTAGCCGTCGCGTGCACTACCGTTTAGGTAGCATCAAACGGAAAATGCGACCAAACATAGCACTGGCGGGTTCAGTTGCACTCACCGCGCTCGCGATCGCATACGGTTTACATCTAACAGGAGGTCCTCATGTCCCACGCTTTCACCCGTCTCGTCGCGGCCGTCACGGCGGCGATTCCACTCGCAATGTTCGCCTCCAGCGCAAGCGCGCAGGAGGTCACACTGAAGGTTCACCACTTCCTGCCCGCAGGTTCCTACGCGAACGCCAAGTTCATCCAACCGTGGTGCGACAAGATCAATAAAGAATCGAACAATCGCATCAAGTGCCAGGTGTATCCGTCTATGCAACTCGGTGGCACACCGCCACAGCTTTTTGACCAAGTGCGCGATGGAACCGTAGATGTCGTGTGGACCTTGCCTGGCTACACCGCGGGCCGCTTCCCGCTGGTCGAAGTGTTTGAACTGCCGTTCATGATGCAAAGCCCAGAAGCCACGAGCAAGGCCGTGTGGGACTACGTGCAGCAGTACGACAAAACCGAATTCAAGGACGTGCATCCGATCGCGTTTCACGTGCATGGCGACGGCGTGTTTCACATGGTGAACAAACCGATCAAAACGATGGCGGATTTGAAGGGTTTGAAAGTGCGCGCTCCGACGCGTCAGACGAACAAGTTCCTCGCTGCGCTTGGCGCGACGCCGGTTGCGATGCCCGTTCCAGCGGTCGGCGAAGCGCTCGCCAAAGGCGTCATCGACGGCGCGGTGGTGCCCTACGAAGTCGTGCCTTCGGTGAAGATTCAGGAACTCGTGAAGTTCCACTCGGAGACCGATCCAGCCGAGCCCGCGTTCTACACGTCGGTCTTCATCTTCGCGATGAATCAGAAGAAGTACGACTCGCTGCCCGCAGATTTGAAGAAGGTGATCGACGCCAACAGCGGTCAAGCGTTCTCCGGCCAAATCGGCAAAGTGTTCCTCGAAGCCGATGCTGACGGCAAGAAGCTCGCATCGAAAAACACGTTTAACGTGATCCCAAAAGCTGAACTCGAAAATTGGAAACGCGCAGGCCAGCCTCTAGTCGACGCTTGGGTCGCCGAAGTCACTGGCAAAGGCGCCAACGGCAAGCAACTGCTCGACGGCGCGCGTGCGCTGATCGCGAAGCACAGC
>JAKPSO010000295.1 GCA_029571495.1 Pseudomonadota bacterium | reverse complement strand
TAGTAATTCTTGAGCATGAAGTTGTGATGATCTAGCACTTCGCGCAGCTTGATTGCCAGAGCTTCGGGTTCCAGAAGGTCATGCAGACGAATGCCACGACGCGCAACTTTGTCTTCGTACGTCGGGCCGATGCCGCGGCCCGTCGTGCCTATCTTGTTTTCGCCGCGCTTTGCCTCGCGCGCTTTGTCGAGCGCGACGTGGTATGGCGCAACGACGGGGCAGTTGTGCGCGATCTTCAAGCGGGAGCGCACTTCAACGCCGGCCGCTTCAAGTTCACCGATTTCTTTCAATAAATCGGCCGGGGAGACAACGACGCCGTTGCCGAGGTAGCACGTCGTATGCGGATGCAGAATGCCCGACGGGATCAGTCGTAGGACCGTCTTCTTGCCGTTGATAACCAACGTGTGGCCCGCATTGTGACCGCCTTGAAAGCGCACGACGCCGTGCACTTGCTCTGCGAGCCAGTCAACAATTTTTCCCTTACCTTCGTCACCCCATTGGGTGCCGATGACGACGACGTTACGTGGCATTTTTCAGGTTCCAGAGTTCAAAGGACAACAAAAAATTTGTGGGAGCGGGCTTGCCCGCGATACGTTGCTGGGCACCGGAGAATCGCGGGCAAGCCCGCTCCCACAGTCTGATCAAACGTCGCGCGTCACTTCCGTCAATGCACGCAAATCGACAAACGAAAATCCCGTCGCGGGGCGCGCGCGGCCATTGCCTTGCGTGAACGCTTCACCAACGCCGTCGTAGCGACCGCCGCGAGCGACGACTTGAGTGGTGTTTTGCAGGTACGCGACAAATACCAAACCAGTGTGGTAATCCAAGCCCGGCAAATCCGCGAGATCAAGTGAGCACTGCGCGCCGGCCTCGGTAATGGCCGCAGCGATCGCATCGAGTTGATCGAGCGCGGCCGTGATTGCGGCGTTGCGCGGCAGCGCAGCGCGTGCGCGTTGCAACACCATCTTGGCCGGGCCGAAGAGGGTGGTGAGCGCTTCGAGTGAGGCGCGCGCTTCTACCGATAACGATTTGATTTCGGCTAGCGCGCTGGTACTTTTGGCGGCGAGCGCAGCGTCTGCCGCCTGCGTGGCTTGTGGCGAAAGTTCGAAGTGTTGCGCGAGCGCTTTGAAGACGCCAACATGGCCGCAGTCAAGCAAGAGCGGCGCAGCGCCTGCAGCCTTGGCCGAGGAGATCATGAGCTTCACGATTTCAACATCGCCCGCGACCGTCGCCGCGCCGAACAGCTCCGCGCCGACTTGCGTGAGAGCGCGGCTGGTACCGACGCTCGCCTGGGTGCGCAGCACTTCGCCAGCGTAGCAATAGCGGCGCTCCGCGTCTGCGTCCGCAGCGCCGTGATACGTGGCGTCAATGCGCGCGACCTGCGGCGTGATGTCCGGGCGTACGCCTAGGAGCTTGCCGGAGAGCGGATCGATGAGTTTGAACGTGTTGTGATCGAGGTCTTGGCCGGTGCCCGTGAGGAGGGCGTCCAAGTGCTCGATGAGCGGCGGGTTGACGAGCTGGTAACCAGCGGCAGCGAAGGTATCGAGCAGCGCGCGGCGCGTTTGCTCCATACGCGCAGCCTCGGGAGGCAGCACATCTTCAACGAAATCGGGGAGGACCCATTTGCGCATGGCGCGAGGGGAGCGCTCGAGGTTTTTCGGCCAAACTGCCGTAAACAGCGAACGCAGGAGTTATTGACAACGAATTCTACTGAACACCGAGGCAAGGCGACGTCAAAAGTGCGGCGGCGCAGCAATTTGTCTC
>JAKPSO010000294.1 GCA_029571495.1 Pseudomonadota bacterium | reverse complement strand
GCGGCGACCTCGCTGCGGCGCGCTTCACCGACGAGCTTGGTCGTGATCGGCTGTCGGCCGCCCGGCAATTCGTCGATCACCGAAACATCGAGATCGGCGTAGTAACTCATCGCCAGCGAACGCGGAATCGGAGTCGCGCTCATCATAAGTTGGTGTGGCGCAAGGGCACGCTCAGTGTCTTGTTGGCCGCGCTGTCGCAACTGCAATCGCTGCTCCACGCCGAATCGATGCTGCTCATCAACCACGACTAAGCCCAATCGCGCGAACGACACTTTCTTTTGAAACAGCGCATGCGTGCCAATCACGATATGCGACTCGCCTCGGGCGCACGCAGCTTGAGCGGCGCGCAGCTCAGCGGCTGGCAACGATCCCGTGAGCCATGTGATTGTGATCGGCAAATCCGCGAGCCAATGCGCGAGTTTGTTGCGATGCTGCTCGGCGAGGAGTTCAGTGGGGGCCATGAACGCCACCTGCCATCCTGCCTCCACTGCGGCCAACGCCGCGAGCGCCGCGACCACCGTTTTGCCGCTGCCGACGTCGCCCTGTAACAAGCGCGTCATGGGCGTCTCGCGCGACATATCTTTGAGCGCTTCGGTCAGCGCACGTTCCTGTGGCGCGGTGAGCTTGAAGGGTAGGCGTTGCCGCAACATCCTGGAGATCAGTCCCGTTGGAAGCAGCGCTGGCGCACGTTCGTGTGACAGCAGCGACTTCGCGTCCCGTAGCGCCAATTGCTGTGCGAGCAATTCGTCAAACTTCACGCGTTGCCACGCCGGGTGCGAGCGAGTTTCGAGCGGCGCGATGGGTTCGCTGTTGGACGGCGCGTGCAATGCGTCCAGCGCATCGCGCCACGCCGGAAGCCGCACACCTTCGGTCATTGCACGTGGCAACAAATCGCGCTGCCACTCCGCAACTTTTCGGGCCTTGCCCACCAAGGTGCGGATGGCCGCTTGTGCGACCCCCGCCGCGCTCGGGTAGACCGGCGTCAGCTTCGCGGCTGGCGCGCCGTCTTCGCCGGCCGCGTACTGCGGCGCGGGCACTCCGTCCGCCTTCTTAAAGATCGGGTGCACCATTTCGAGTCCAAAGCGGCCCTCGCGGACTTCGCCGAACACGCGTGCCGTCGCGCCGACTTTGAGTGCCTGCGTGATGCTGGGATAGAAATTGAAGTAGCGAAGCGTCAAGCGCGGTGAAAAATTGTTTCCACCGTCGTCGTCGGTCGCTTTGAGTAGCGCCACGAACTGACGGCGCGGACGAAAGACTGTCTCAGCGTGCTCCACCACGCCCTCCACGACAACGGACTCTCCCACCGTCAGCTCGCCGATGGCACGCACGCGTGTTTGATCCTCGTAGCGCATGGGTAGATGCAGCAGCAGATCGCGCAAATGATGAATACCCAACTTTGCGAATTTTGGTCGCAAAGCAGGCGGCAAATACGTCTTATCGGCTTGTTCGGGGCTCACTTTTGACAGTGTATCGGCAGCAGGCGCATCGTTCGAAATATGTCGAATGGGCAATTGCGTCATGTCGACGAACACTGTAGAACAATGCTCTAAAGGACACACCTATAAATCCGCTTTTCGGGCGAATTGCGTCGTGGCGCGGTGCTCACAATGCTCATGTGCCAGGGCGCACATTCCGGTTGCTCCGCAACGCGCGCCTTGCACTTGACCCCGAAAAACGAATTTCTAGATGTGCGCTAAATTCCAATCGTTCCTTTTCTGAGAATCCTATGTCTCGTCAGCTTCTGGTTTCCCTGTTATGTGCCTTCTCATTGTTCGCCGTGCAGGCGGCGGACTTACCTGCGCTCGCCGAATCTCGGCCCGCGCACAAGGCGACCGACATCGACGAGCAGCAATCGTTTCTGTTTCGCGCCAAGGGAGCGGTCGACGCGAAGACCTTTATCGCACACGTTTTCTGCGAGGTTGAAGGCGTGCGCTCGGTCGATACGGTCCGCGTCATCGGTGGCAATCGCAAGGCAGAGCTTCTGAAGGCCGCAGGCATCAGCAACGCCGAGAACTGGATTGCCTTTCGATGCACACAAAATTTTCCGAGCGGTGCAGACGTGACGATTCGTTGGGATTCGCCCGATGCGAAGTCGTCGTTGTCGGTCGAAAAGCTGCGCTTCAAGGTGCGTGCCGGTGATTGGTTGAAGCTCTCGTGTTCGCGCGAAAACAAAGCTGCGAACTGCAATCCGCTGTCGAACGTGTACGTGTCGTACGACCGCGCTATCGCGCCGAAAGACGCGATGCGCTTTCGTCTTCGCGACGACGCCGGGAAGTTCTACACGCCCAATGCAACCGAGGAAGACAGCGAAGGCGTGAGTTTCAGCAAACTACCG
>JAKPSO010000118.1 GCA_029571495.1 Pseudomonadota bacterium | reverse complement strand
AACCGCTCCCGCAACTCAACCAAGTGCGAGATAAACGTTTCTTGAATTCCGGATTCGGGCGTGTCGGACATTGCAGAATGCGTTTCGAGAAAGGGCGTTGTGGAGCGACGGTGGTCGCTGGTTTCGATTTCAGAGCGTTCGCGGGCTAGGCCCACGGCGCGTCAGATGCTAGGCGACTTTCTTCGCGGGTTCGGCCGGTGCGGCGCTGAGCGACAGGCTCATTTGCTCTGGCGAGATAATCGGTTTGGGTTCGGCTACGGGCTGCATCGCCTGCTCAGCGATTGATTTTTCCAGCGCGGCGATTTCGTCGTTGGCGGTGACCGTGGGAACTGTGGGAGTCGCAGTGGATGCCGGTGGCGCGATCGAGTTTTCGGTCGCAGCCACTTCCGACGTGACCGTGCTCAACGCCGCGGTTTCTGCCTGCGCGAGCGACGTATTCACGCTGCTTTGCACGCTTGCCGCCTCCTGCTCCACGCTGCGCCCCGCATCATTCACGGCCGTCTCGAAACTGCGCGCGGCTTCCTGCGCTTGCTGTTGAAGTTTCCGTAACTCATCCATCTGCATTTCACGGTCAATGTCTTGCTTGACCGTGTTGGCGTAGGTGCGCGCACGACCGAGTAGGTGACCGATCGTGCGGGCTACTTTAGGCAGTTTTTCCGGGCCAAGCACGATCAGCGCAACTACTGCGATGATCATCATCTTGCCGAAAGAGAGTTCAAACATTTTGTTGAGACACGTCGTACAGCGCGCGTTGCGCGCCATCAATGCACGAGGCGGGATTGGCCCGCCCTAGGTGTTGCATCGAGCCGATCAAACCTTGTCGCGCTTGACTTCGCCTTCGAGCACGTTGGGTGCAGCAGTCGGCGGAGGTTGTGTGGTCGCCTTGGCGGCTTCTTCGCCACCCTTAACGCCTTCTTTGAAATCTTTCACGGCGCCACCGAGGTCTTTGCCGACGTTACGCAGTTTCTTGGTGCCAAACACCATCACCACGATCAACAGAACGATCAACCAGTGCCAAATCGAAAACGAACCCATGTGTCACTCCTCGAAACTAAAAAATTTGTCTACGCGTCCATCTCGACCATGCGTCCCAGCGGCTTCGGGCCGCCCAGCACATGCATGTGCAAGTGAAACACGTCTTGTCGGCCCACTCGCCCGTCGTTGATGATGGTGCGGAAGCCGTCGGTTGAGCCCTGCTCTTTCGCCACCTTTGGCGCAATCAACATCATTTTACCGAGCACCGCCTGATCGGCCGCCGTCGCCTCGGACAAACGCCCAATGTGTCCTTTCGGAATACACAGTAAATGCACGGGTGCCGAGGGATGAATATCCTTGAACACCAACACATCGTCATCCTCATAAACCCTCGTGGAGGGGATTTCACCGCGAATGATTTTGCAGAAGATGCAGTCTTTGTCCGTGCTCATGGTTGATTTGCAAATTGCGATGTGGGAGCGGCCAGCCGCGACGCTGTAAATCGTAATTGAATTGCCGGTCGCGACAAGTCGCGCCAGCGTCTCACTTTCATTTGGGACGCGCCGCCTTTTCCTCAAGGCCGGATAACCCTTCCCGCCGCGCGAGTTCAGCGAGCACGTCCGCGCCGTTCAAGTCGTGACGCGCCATCGCTACGAGCATGTGAAACCACACGTCGGCGGCCTCGGAGACGATCTTCGCGCTGGCCTCAGGTGAATGTTCAGCGTCTTTACATGCCATGATGAATTCGGCCGCCTCTTCGCCCACTTTCTTCAGCGCGCCGTCGGGGGCTTTTGAAAACAACTTCGCGACGTATGACGTCGCTGGGTCCGCGCCTTTGCGCGCAGCCATTGTCGAAGCCAGCCGAGCTAAAACCGCTGCGGCGTCGAGGTCGGCCGTCGGTTTCGAGTCAGCGCTCACCGTAAATCTCCGCTTCCGTTTTCAATGGATCAAAATCATTCACCCAGCTCTGCGCACCGTCCGCCGCCGTTTCGAGCTTGCGGAAAAAGCAATTGCGCCGCCCCGTGTGGCACGCGATGCCGCCAATTTGCTCGACCTTAAGAAGGACCACGTCGCCGTCGC
>JAKPSO010000112.1 GCA_029571495.1 Pseudomonadota bacterium | reverse complement strand
ATGCTCGAGAAGGCGACAGCCAAAGAGGGCACGGCTCCGCTGTCGCAAATTCCAGGGTATCGCGTTGCGGGTAAAACTGGCACCGCGAAAAAACTCGTAGGCGCAACTTATTCCGAAGGTCGGTATGTCGCTTCGTTCGTGGGTCTCGCGCCGGTTAGCAATCCGAGATACGTTGTGGCCGTAATGATCGACGAGCCGAGCGGCGGAATTTTCTATGGCGGACAAGTTGCCGCGCCCGTGTTTTCAAGTGTCATGGGACAAACGCTTCGCCTCATGGAAGTGCCGTACGACGCGCCGCTGCCGACGCAGCCCAATGCCACCGACACGTTAGTCGCCGTGGTCCGGGAGACGCATTGATGGCAGCATCCGGCGCCGACGCGATCGAACTCATGGCCAAACTTGACGCATTGGGCGTCAAGCGGCAGCGTATGACCGTCGATTCGCGCAATGTCGTCGTCGGTGATGTCTTTGTTGCCGTTCCCGGCACGCGCGTCGACGGTAGAGATTTTGTGAGCGCTGCTCAAGCGCAAGGCGCCGCGGCGGTGCTCTGGGAAGCAGACACTCGACGTGCGGTCGACACCTCACGAATCACGATCCCGGTCATCGTGGTCGACAACTTGTCGAAACAGTTGGGCCTTGTCGCTGACGCGTTCTACGAGAGACCGTCGACGCATTTGAACGTCTATGGAATCACCGGTACCAACGGGAAGACGTCTATTGCCAATTGGCTCGCGCAAGCCAATACGTTGCTCGGCCGCCAATGCGGCGCGGTGGGCACACTGGGTGTGAGCCTCGGAGACCAGTCGTGGCCCACGAATAACACGACGCCCGAAGCTGTGTCGGTGCACACGATTCTGCGGGATCTACGCGTTGCTGGCGCACAGTCGGTAGCGATCGAAGTGAGCTCACACGCGCTTGAACTGGGGCGCGTGTCAGGTGTTCGCTTCACGTCAGTGATCTTCACGAACTTGACGCAAGATCATCTTGATTTTCACGGCACGATGGCGGCGTATGGCAGCGCGAAAATTAAGCTGTTTACGGACTATCCGGCAGATCATCGCATCGTCAATGTCGACGATGCATTCGGCGAATCGATAGCCGCACGCCATCTTTCCAACACGATGACCTACGGTTTGCAGCGCGGTGATGTGCGCGGCGAGCTTCTTGCGACGAGCGCCGCTGGCATGACGCTTCGCGTGCACTTTGGGGGGGCTGTGGCTGATGTTGAGACTCAGCTCATCGGTCGCTTTAACGCATCGAACTTATTGGCAGTCGCCGCGGCGCTGCTCGCGGAGGGCGTCTCGTTGTCGACGGTGGCAACTACGTTGGCACAGCTCAAGGCGGCTCCCGGCCGGATGCAACGCATTGTCGCGAATTCGATTGGCGCTGCACCGAGCGTCTATGTTGACTATGCGCACACGCCGGACGCGTTGGCGAAAGCGCTTGACACCGTGCGCGAAACCAAGCCGCGGCAACTTTCAGTCGTGTTTGGGTGTGGTGGCGACAGAGACCGTCGCAAGCGGCCGCTCATGGGACAGATCGCCGTTGATCGCGCGGACCGCGTGTTCGTGACGAGCGACAACCCACGAAGTGAGTCACCGGAGAAGATCGTAGAGGAAATCGTCTCTGGCTTGCAGGCGCACAACGCCGTGCTCGAGATTGTGATTCAGCGACGCGACGCGATTCACGCTGCGATTCACGCGGCTAGCGTGGCCGACGCTGTGCTTATTGCAGGCAAAGGTCACGAGCAATATCAAGAAATTGCCGGTGTGAGGCAGCCGTTTTCTGATGAAGACGAGGCAAGAAGCGCTCTCGCCGTGTACGGTCAACGAGTCGGTTCCACAACGCGAGGGGCGAAGCATGTGGGCAACTGATTTTCTTGCGAACGCCGCAGCGGGTAGCGTGACGGGGCCGGCGAACGAGTTTTCGTCGGTGTCCATCGATACTCGGACGGTCGAGCCAGGCGCTCTTTTTGTGGCCCTTCGTGGCGAGAATTTTGACGGTCATCGCTTTGTTGCTCAGGCCGTAGCGGCGGGCGCAGTGGGCGTCGTCGTGTCGCAGCCGGTCGCAGTGCCAACGAACGTCACTGTGATCACGGTAGCGGACACACTGATCGCTTTGCAGCAGATGGGCCACGCAGCCCGCATGGCGTTCAAGGGCCCGGTCGTTGCCGTGACCGGAAGCAATGGCAAGACGACTACCAAGCAATTTATTGCATCCGTGTTGCGCGAGTACTACCGCGCGGACGGAGTCCTAGCAACCGAGGGAAATCTCAATAACCACATCGGCGTTCCGTTGACCCTGTTGCGCCTTCGAGAGGCGCACGAAGTGGCCGTCATTGAAATGGGAATGAACCATTTCAACGAAATTGCGCTGCTGAGTGCCTTAGCAGAGCCCACGATTGCGTTGATCACGAACGCTGGACCCGCGCATCTCGAAGGCGTCGGGTCTGTCGAAGGCGTCGCGGCGGCCAAGGGTGAGATATTTCTCGGATTACGCAAAGACGGCGTCGCTCTGCTCAACGCAGATGATCCGTTCCTGCCGTACTGGCAAGTGCAAGCGCGAGCGCATCCGCGCGTGACGTTTGGTCTAAGCAAGGTCGCCGACGTCCAGGGTCAATACGATCCTGCGGGCACTACGCTGAAATTGCGCTTGTCTGCTGTTGCAGAACCGTGCGACGTCAAATTACCGTTCGCGGGCGAACACAATGCACGCAACGCACTCGCCGCAGCCGCTGTTGCGAGAGTACTGGGCGTGTCAGTGGAGGAGATCGCTTCAGGCTTGGAGTCGGCGTCGAACATCGGTGGCCGTTTGTCGCGGCGAATCCTCGCAAACGGCGCGACATTGATCGACGACAGCTACAACGCTAATCCGGCGTCGATGCGCGCCGCCGCTGGCGTGCTCCTCGCTGAGTCAGGGCCCAAATTCATGGTGATCGGCGACATGGCCGAGATGGGATCGAGTAGCGAGGAGATGCACCAAGCGCTACTTGCCGAATTCGCGAAATTGCCGTTCGCTGCAGTGCTGACGCTTGGCGAGCGCATGCAGCGAGCGGCAACCGCCATGGCCATCCCACCCGATCGCGTGGCGACTTTCACGGACATTGACGCGCTCGCGGCTGACGTCAAAACGCGTCTGACGCCCGACGCTGCGATGCTGGTGAAAGGCTCACGATCTATGGCGATGGAGCGCGTCATACAAAAACTAGAACCAACACACAAGGGGACGCACTAATGCTGCTCTGGCTTGCAAATTTACTGAGCACTGAAGTTAGGGCGTTCTCGGCGTTTAACTACATTACGCTTCGCAGCGTCTTGGCCTGTGCGACCGCGATGGCGATCGCGCTTGCGATTGGCCCGCGCATGATTCGTTGGCTTCTGGCAATGAAGATCGGTCAGGCAGTGCGTAGCGACGGCCCGCAATCACACTTGGCGAAGCAAGGCACGCCCACAATGGGCGGTGCGATGGTGTTGACCGCTATCGGAATTTCCACGCTGCTCTGGGCGGACCTGTCGAATCGATTCGTCTGGGTCGTGTTGTTCGTCATGATCGGGTACGGCGCGATCGGTTGGGTTGACGACTACCGAAAGGTGGTTCACAAGAATCCAAAAGGCATGTCGGCCAAAGAGAAACTTTTTTGGCAAGCGCTCATCGGGATCATCGCATCGACGTACCTAGCGTTCGCGGTGTCAGCGCCGAGCACGAGCAAAATTTTTGAACTGATTTTTGCCTGGGTGCAAAGCGGTTTCACGAAGGACTTGCCGTCAAAAGCGGATCTCATCGTTCCGTTCTTCAAGAACGTGGGGTACCCGCTTGGCGTGTTTGGTTTTATCGCGCTCACCTGGTGCGTGATCGTCGGCACGAGTAACGCTGTGAATCTCACGGATGGTCTCGACGGATTGGCGATCATGCCCGTGGTGATGGTTGGCAGTGCGTTGGCCGTCTTCGCTTACGTCGTTGGGCGCGTCGACTATTCCAAGTATTTGCTCTTTCCTTACATCCCCGGCGCGGCGGAGTTGATGGTGTTTTGTGGCGCGATGGCAGGTGCGGGCCTAGGTTTCCTGTGGTTTAACGCACACCCTGCGCGCGTGTTCATGGGCGACGTAGGTGCTTTGTCCTTGGGCGCATCGCTCGGCACCATCGCCGTCATCGTGCGGCAAGAAATCGTGTTGGTTGTGATGGGCGGTGTGTTCGTTGCCGAAACCATTTCCGTGATGCTGCAAGTTGGTTACTTCAAGTACAGCAAGGGCAAACGAATCTTCCGTATGGCGCCGCTGCACCACCACTTCGAGCTCGGTGGTTGGCACGAGAACCACGTCGTGATTCGTCTCTGGATCATCACGATGTTTCTTGTCCTAGCCGGTCTATCCACGCTCAAACTTCGTTAACCGTCAGAAAGTCACGTATCGTGTTTCAGTGTTCGAACGCAAAAGCAACTGTCGTTGGCCTTGGTGCCACCGGGTTGTCGCTTGCGCGTTTCCTGCATAAACGCGGCGCACAAGTGACGGTCGTTGATAGTGGCACAGCGCCGACCGGTCTCGCGCAGCTTCAGGCGGAGTGCCCTGACGTCGCCTTTCAGACGATCGATCTGGCGCGCGACGCGCTGCCTGCGTCTGACTTTGTTGCGTTGTCGCCCGGCGTGCCGCGCGCTACGCACGCGCTGCAAGTTGCAATTGATTCCGGTACACCCGTGATGGGAGATGTCGAACTCTTCGCGCGAGAAGTACCCGCGACTGCACGGGTCATCGCGGTCAGCGGATCGAATGGCAAGACGACCACGACAGCGCTCGCTGGCGAGCTCGTACGAACCGTGCGAAGCGATGTTCGCGTTGCTGGCAATATCGGCGTGCCGATTCTCGATGCGCTCGATGAATCGCCAAATTGTTCAAGCTGGGTGTTGGAGCTTTCGAGCTTTCAATTGGAGTCGACGCAATCGCTCGGACTTTCGTGCGCCACGGTCTTAAACGTGACCGACAATCACCTAGATCGTTATCCGAGCTTCTTCGACTACGCCGCGTCCAAAAATCGCATCTTCGCGCACGCCAAAAGTCAAGTGCTCAACCGTGCCGATCCGTGGTCGATGAGTATGCGTCGCGCGGGTACACCGACGTGCACGTTTGGCGACGACCCGCCGACGCTGCCGGAAGAATTTGGCTTGGTCGAACATGGGAATCAATCTTCGTTGGCCCGCGGCAACCAGTCTCTTCTTGCATGCGATGAGTTGGGCGTAAGTGGAGCGCATAACGCCCAAAACGCGCTCGCCGCGCTCGCCCTGACGCAGTCATTTGAAGTACCGCTTGCGGCGCAACAGGCTGTACTGCGAAGTTTCGCTGGTATGCCGCATCGCCACCAGTTAATTGGTTCGATCAATGGCGTGAACATCATTGACGACTCGAAGGCGACGACGGTTGTCGCGACTGCCGCTGCGCTCACCGGTTCGGTTCGCCCAACGTGGCTCATCGCGGGTGGTGATGGGAAGGGACAAGACTTTGCTTCTTTGGGCGGCGTTGCGGCGCGGCACTGCAAAGCCGTGCATTTGATCGGTCGCGACGCCGCGTCGATTGCTGCGTCGTTGACCGTTCACGGTGTCGCCCACCGTATCTTCGATTCGTTGGAAGATGCAACGCACGCGGCGCTAGAGAGCGCACAAGCGGGCGATCAAGTGTTGTTGTCGCCCGCATGTGCGAGCTGGGACATGTTCCGCAACTATGGGCATCGCGCGCAGGTGTTCGCCGGTGCAGTGCAGTCGTGGGCGCACGCGCACGGCTACGAAGTCGCGACGCACGGAGGAGGGCACTAATGGCGCAAGGCTCCGTTCTTTCGAACGTCGCGCAGTGGCCTGCGCGTGCCAGTGACTGGGTGTCGTCCTTGTTCAAGGGCGGCGACGCCGCGTCGACGCGCGGCGCAACACTCGGCACTGATGAATTCGATCTTAAGATCATTTGGGTCGCGACATTGCTCGTCGCGCTTGGCTTGTTGATGGTGTACTCGTCGTCGATCGCGAGCGCCAGCGAGAGCCGCTTCACGCGCTACTCGCCGACGTACTTCTTCTCTCGGCAGTGCCTTTTCGTGCTGATCGGCGCGGTACTCGCACTGTTTGTTTTTGATACGTCGATGAAGACTTGGGAGCGCATTGCGCCGCTGGTTTTCATCGTCGCGGCGGTGCTCATCGTCGCCGTGCTTATTCCGCACGTAGGGCGAAAAGTGAACGGCGCGATGCGCTGGATTCCGCTCGGGCCGTTTAGTTTGCAACCTTCCGAGTTGATGAAGCTCGCGATGGTGTTGTTTGCCTCTCGCTACGCCGTGACCAAAGCAAATGTTCTGCATGCAGCGCAGCCGCTCAAGCAAAGTTTGCTTCAGGGTCTTGGACCGTTTTTGCTGATCGCTCTCGTGGTGAGCGCACTCCTGCTTCGGGAACCCGATTTTGGCGCGACCCTCGTAGTACTCAGTACTGGCTTACTCATTCTCTTCATGGCGGGGCTAGATCATCGACTGGTGGTCCCGGTGGTGGCTATTGGACTGCTCGCAGCAGTGGCGTTGGTTTGGCTTGAGCCGTATCGCCTCGAACGGTTCGTCGGTTTTCTTGATCCTTGGAAAGAAGAGTTCGGCAAGGGCTATCAGCTCACACAATCCCTAATGGCGATTGGTCGTGGTGGTGTGTTTGGCCTAGGCTTGGGCGCGGGAGTGTCGAAGCACTACTACCTTCCTGAAGCGCATACCGATTTCATCCTCGCGGTGACCGCCGAGGAACTTGGGCTCGTTGGCGTTTTCGTAGTGGTCGGTGCGTTTGCATGGTTAACGTGGCGTGCGTTCGCAATTGGCAAAGAAGCGCGTCGCTTGGAGCAACCGTTCTCTGCTCTCGTGGCACAGGGCATCGGTACGTTGTTCGGCATTCAGTCTCTCATCAACATCGCAGTGAATATGGGGTTCGCGCCGACCAAAGGACTTACCTTGCCGTTGATGTCGTATGGCGGCAGCGGGATGATCGCGAGTCTCGTGACGTTGTCAATACTAGTGCGCGTCGATTGGGAAAACCGTCGCTTGCTGCGAGGGTTTAAAGTATGAACTCGCGGCATCTCCTGATGATGGCAGGCGGCACTGGCGGACACATTTTTCCGGGCCTCGCGGTTGCGCGTGCGCTGCGTGAGCGTGGTTGGCGCGTGAGCTGGCTGGGTACTGAATCAGGCATGGAGCAAACGCTCGTGCCGCGTGGCATCTTCCCGTTGCACACGATTGAGTTCGAAGGCATTGTCGGGCGCGGTCTCAAGCCGAAACTCGCACTGCCATGGCGTTTGTTCAAGGCTTATCGCCATGGCCGCAAATTGCTTGCAGAGATCAAGCCCGATGTCGTCATCGGCATGGGTGGCTACCCCACAGTGCCTGTAGGTTTGGGCGCTGCGCGCAAACACATCCCCTTGGTGATTCACCAAAGTGACGCTGTGGCGGGATTGGCCAACAAACTGCTCGCAAGATTCGCGTCTCGCGTGCTTGTCGGCTTTTCGAGTGTGTTCAATGACGTTGCCGACAAACGCATCGTGACGGGCAATCCGATTCGCCCGGAATTTGCGCGCTTTCCGGTGCCCGCCGCGCGTGCGGCTGCGCGCACCGGTCCCCTACATCTCTTGATGATGGGCGGTAGTCGCGGTGCGGAAGCCATCAACGCGCTGCTACCCGCAGCACTTGCGTTGATTCCCGAGTCACAGCGCCCCGTTGTGACACATCAGGCGGGACGCGGGTCGCGCGAGAAGACGCAAGCTTTGTATGACAGTCTGAACGTGCGAGCCAACGTTGTCGAATTCATCGACGACTCGCCGTCCGCATTGGCCGTATGCGACGTGTTTGTGGGCCGCAGCGGCGCGAGCACCGTGTCGGAACTCGCTGCGCTAGGCGTGGCCTCCATCCTCATTCCGTATCCGCATCACAGAGACCAGCAGCAGTTGCATAACGCGCGCATTCTCGAAGGCGTTGGCGCGGCAAAAGTGTTGCCACAAATCGGCCTGAGCAAAGAAGCGCTAGCGGCCGAGATCGCCGCGCTGACACGCGACGCATGCCTTGCGATGTCGGTGGCGGCGCTCAGCGTCGCGAAGCCAAACGCCACGGCCGAAATTTGCGACGTCATCGAATCGCTAGCATCGAAAGCGGAGGCTGCGCGATGAAATTCCGTTTGCAAAACCTCCACTTTGTCGGGATTGGCGGCATCGGCATGAGCGGCATTGCC
>JAKPSO010000106.1 GCA_029571495.1 Pseudomonadota bacterium | reverse complement strand
AGACCTTCGATCAGGCGCTGTTCCAGTTGCACGAAGCCGGCCACATCAGCTATGAAGACGCGCTGCGCAACGCAGACAGCGTGAACGATCTACGTCTACGCATCAAGCTCGAAGGCCACGAGTCGAAAGGTCGCAACATTCTGGCCGGCCTTGAACACCTCGACATGGTCAAGTAAGACGCGACTACGCCCGTCTGCCGTGGCGGGAGATTCCGCATCTCAGCGCCATCGGTACTCCGCATGAAATTTGCCAACGCCCGTGCCTACGCTTGCCTTGCCAGCGCGATGATGATCGTGGGCGCGTACGTGGGCTTCTCGAAGGTGCTCGTCGCGGTGTTCCCGGTGTTCCTGCTTGCGTGGCTCCGCTTTGGTTTTGCGGCGGTAGCGATGGCCACGTGGGTCAAGCGCACGCCGAACGAGCCGCCGCTGGATTCGCGCATGCGTCGCCTCATCTTTCTGGAATCGTTTCTCGGCAATTTTTTGTTTTCGATTTGCATGCTTTACGGCATGCGCCAATCGAGCGCAATTTCTGCCGGTGTCGTGATGGCCGGCATTCCAGCTGCGGTTGCACTCCTCTCGCGCATTTTTCTGCGCGAACCATTAACGCCACGCACGCTCGCCGCGATTGCATTCGCGGTCCTTGGGGTCGGCCTTTTGGCGCTGTCGCGCAGTGAGGCGTCTGCCGCCGAAACTTCCCTCATCGGGACACTCCTTCTGATCGGCGCGGTTTTGTGCGAAGCAAGTTACGTCGTGATTGGTAAGCGCTTGACCGGAACGGTGTCGCCCAAACGCATCAGCGCCTTGATCAATCTGTGGGGATTGGTGTTAGTCACGCCGATGGGCGTTTGGGCTGCGTTTTCATTTGAGTTTGCGCTGGTTCGACCCACGATCTGGGGTGGATTGGCGCTGTACGCGTTGGCTGCCAGCATGTGGACGGTGTGGCTGTGGATGACCGGCCTGAAGCGCATCCCGGCGGCGAAGGCTGGCGTGTTTACCGTGTTCTTGCCGATCACCTCGGCGCTCGTCGGCGTACTGTTTCTTGGCGAACGATTCACGGTGGCGCATGGCGTTGCTTTTGTGTGCGCGCTCGCTGGCGTGGTGCTTGCAACGTGGCCCACGCAAGAAAGGACGGCGCTCTGAGACAATAGGAGCCCTGCCCCACACCACTGAACGCGCTTATGTCCGGACTCGAACCTGATACTCCCATTCCGACTGAGATCACCTTGGATCGCAAGCGGCACGTGTTGGGTCTCGCCTATGGCGACACGAAGCACGAACTAACTTTTGAGTTTTTGCGCGTGTACTCGCCTTCGGCGGAAGTGCGTGGCCATGGGCCCGGACAGGAAGTGTTGCAGGTCGGGAAACGCGCGGTGGACATCACTGAACTAGAGCCGGTCGGCATGTATGCGGTTCGTCCGACGTTTAGCGACGGGCACGACACGGGTCTTTTTTCGTGGGATTATCTGAACAAACTTTGCGCAGAGAAAGACGCGCTCTGGAGCGACTACCTCGCCCGACTCGAGCGCGCGGGAGCAAGTCGTGACTAATTCGGCACAAGAATCACCCAACGCAAGCGGAACGACCCACTTCGGCTTCCAAACCGTTCCCGAGGGCGAAAAGCAGAAAAAAGTTCGCGGTGTATTCGATTCGGTCGCGTCGAAGTACGACATCATGAACGATGCCATGTCCGGTGGGCTGCATCGCATTTGGAAACGATTCGCGGTGGACCAGCTTGCTCTGCGCCCCGGCGAACGCGTGCTCGATTTGGCCAGCGGCACAGGTGATCTCATTCGCTTGATGAAGCCGCTCGTCGGGCCTACGGGATTGGTACTTCACACCGACATCAACGCCGCCATGCTCGCCGAGGGTCGCAACAATTTGCTGGATCACGGCATCAACACACCGACGACACAATGCAATGCTGAGGCACTGCCGTTTGCGGACAAGAGTTTCGACGCAGTCACCATCGCGTTCGGCCTGCGCAACGTCACGCACAAAGACCGCGCCCTCGCTGAAATGTGTCGTGTGCTGAAGGTCGGTGGTCGTGCTTTGGTCCTTGAGTTCTCGCGCCCGAATGCGCTGCTGAAAGCGCCGTACGACTGGTATTCCTTCAACATCCTGCCGAAGCTAGGCGCGAAGATCGCGGGCGACGCCGCCAGCTATCAATATCTGGCCGAAAGCATTCGCATGCATCCGCCGCAAGAGGAGTTGAAGGCGATGTTCGAAACCGCTGGTATGAAGCGCGTGGAGTTCTTTAACCTTACAGGTGGCATTGTTGCGGTGCATCGCGGCTATCGGCTATCCTAGCGAACGCGGAAAAACGCACTTGATTTTCGCGTGTGCGCCCTAAAGTGGCGCACTATGTGAAACTCTGATTTCGCACATTTAATTACTTACGCTTTCCACACTGAGGCCAAGCACCATGTTCAAAGCACTCTCCATCGCTATCGTCGCGGTCACCGTCGCCCTGAGCGCCGCGACCGTCGACGCCAAGAAATTCGGCGGCGGCAAATCGGTCGGCGCGCAACGCAGCGCCGTCACCGAACACAAGGCCAATCCAAGCGCCTCCCCGTCTACCGCGGCTCCGACCGCAGCTGCCGCCACAGCGGCGCCAGCGGCTGCTGCCGCTGCGGCCAAGCCGAGCCTGATGTCGCGCATCGCTGGCCCTCTCGCCGGTATCGCGGCGGGCCTCGGCCTCGCCTACCTATTCTCAAAAATGGGCGCAGGTGGCTTCCTCGGCTTCCTGCTGATCGCGGGCCTGGTCATCGCCGCACTCGTTTGGTTCGGTCGCAAAGCCATGCAAAAGAACCAACCCGCGGTTGCGGGCGGAGCGCCTTCGCCTTTTGCCACGCAACAACCGAGTGCACAGCCAATGCAGTATGCGGGTGCGCCCGCGGCTGGCTCCACCGCCGCGCCTGCTGGTCTTGCGGGCGGTTTTGGAATTCCGGCCGGTTTCGACAAACTGGGTTTCGAAGAAAACGCCAAGAAGCAATTCATGGCGCTGCAAGCTGCGAACGACAAGGGTGATCTTGACGAAGTGCGCAATTTCGCGACCGACGAGTTCTACAACCAAATTGCGAAGGACGTCGTTGGTGGCAACAAAGACGCGACGCACGTGGAAGAACTGCACGCCAACCTCCTCGGTATTGAAACCGACCGCGGTCAGTACTGGGCTAGCGTGGAGTTCTCCGGCAAGATGCGCGAAGACGGCATGGTGATGGGTTCGCCGTTCAGCGAAGTGTGGAACCTCGTGAAACCCGTCGACGGAAGCAAAGGCTGGCTCGTCGCAGGGATTCAGCAAGCCTGATCGCTCGCTGACGAAGAAAAAGGCCGACATCTTGTTGGCCTTTTTTGTTTCGGAAGATAATTGTCGCCATGCTTCCTTCCTCCTTGATCGCCCGCGCTCTCTCGCGCCTACTCTCGCACGACGACGCGGCTCGAAAACTACTCTCCGCGCATGCAGACGCCACGCTTCAGGTACGCATGCCGCCGTTTTCGACGACGCTTCGGATCACGCCAGTCGGCGAATTTGAAGCTGGCGAATCGTCACTCGGCGACAAAGATCCGACGGTTAGCGTCGAGTTTCCGCTGTCTTCGCTACCACTTATTGCGCAGGGCAAGGACGTCGCCATTCGCAGCGTAAAAATATCCGGACACGCCGCGCTCCTGCAAGACATTTCAAAGGCGTTTTCATCGCTACCGTTGGCCGCGGAAGCGGAACTGGAGCGATTCGTAGGCCCGATTCTCGCCAACGAGGCTGTGCGTTTCTTCAACGCACTCAAAGCCATCGGTGACAATGCGCAAAGCAGTCTGCATGAAGCAGGTAAACGCTACATTCACGACGAAGCGAAGCTTGTAGCAGAGCGTGACGATGTGGCGAAATTCGCAAGCGACATTCAGCGATTGCGAATTGATTTGCAGCGCTTGCAGGCGCGCGTCGCCAAGCTCGCCTGAGGATCGGTTCTTACGCAGAAGCGGGCAACTTGCGCGAATCAAGCGCGCGTTCGTCGATCGGCAAATGCACCAGCGCAGCAAAAATGCCGAGCGCGATGGTCAACATCCAAACCGTGTTGTAGTTGCCCGTCGCATCGTAAATTTTCCCGCCTAACCACGCGCCAAGAAAGCTGCCAATCTGAT
>JAKPSO010000102.1 GCA_029571495.1 Pseudomonadota bacterium | reverse complement strand
CCGAGCCGAACTCCAGTCCGATCACCGTAACAATCGGAATCATGATGTTCTTCAACACGTGCACGCCCACAATGCGCCCGTTCGACAGTCCTTTCGCGCGCGCAAACTTCACGTAGTCCATCGACAGCGCTTCCCGCACGCCCGCGCGCGTGAGCCGTATCAGGAGTGACAGCTTGAACAACGCCAAATTAATGGCGGGCAAGACGAGGTGCGACCAGCCGTCGAGCGTCAAGAAACTCCACGGCACACCAAACACGGTCACGGTTTCGCCGCGTCCGTTCGACGGAAGCCAGCCAAGAAAAACCGCGAATAGCATGATTAACATCAAGCCAACCCAAAATGTTGGCAGGCTGAAGCCCAAGATCGAGCCTGCCATGATGGTCTTGCCCAACACGCCATCGGGCTTTAGCCCGGCGATCAGGCCTAACGGAATGCCAACCCCAACGGCGATAAACATCGCCGCGAACGCGAGTTCGAGTGTCGCAGGCATACGGCTCAGAATCAATTCCAGCGCCGGAACGCCGTGCGCGAAGCTTCGTCCCAAATCCCCCGTCACCGCGCCGGTCAAAAAGCTCGCAAACTGCGCCCAGAGAGGCTTATCAAGCCCCAGTGCGATGATCGCCCGTTCACGTTCGGCCTGATCGGCCTGTGCGCTTATCAAGATGTCGATTGGATTGCCGATCAAATAGACACCGACGAACACAAGCACACTCATCGCGAGCATTACTAGCAGCGATTGCGCGAGTCGGCGGAGCAAAAAAGCAATCATTCAGAAAATGCGCAGGTGACGCAGCACGTTCTATGCGCTACGCTTCCGACTCAAGGGGCAAGGCGTGGTTGTCAACGACACCATTCTACGGGGCGTTCTCAACGATGTTCTGGCTTTGCCGCCAAACGATTTCTATTGTCTACAGGAGGACGCATGAAAACCACGCGCACCGTTCGCTCTCTTTCGCGAGTTCTGCTCGCCACCACGCTGCTCTTCGCAGCCGCCGCCGCGTCCGCCTCGGACTTGTGGATGTATAGCGGCCGAGACTTCACCGGCGCGTTCGCCCGCATCTCGCGCAGCGAACCCAACCTTTCCATTGGTGCGGCACGCTCGATTCGCGTCGGTTCCGGCGTGTGGGACGCCTGCACCGGTCCGAACTTCACTGGCGAATGCCGCCGCCTCTCGCCCGGCGACTACCGTGAACTCGGCAGCCGCAACGGCGACACGATTGCCTCGCTGCGCGACGTAACCTACGCGGCCGCCCCGGCCAACGCACCGGCCTATGCACCGCCGCGCATACAACTCTTCGAAGGGCGCGACTATCGCGGTCGTATGGTCAACCTTGAGCAAAGCGCAGGCAACCTAGAAGTTGCAGGCTTCGGCTACCGCCCGGTATCCGCCATCGTCACTGGTGGCACGTGGCAGATTTGTACGGAGTACAGCTACAACGGCCGTTGCCAGGCGCTGCCGCCGGGCCAGTATCCGGACCTCGGTGCGCAACTGGCCTCTCGCATCGTGAGCGTCCGCATCGTTGAGCAACCGCCCGTCGCGGTCCGCCCGGAGCCGCGCTACGAGCAGCGCCCCGAAGGTCGCCCCGACCCGCTCGCGTCTGCCGTCGGTGCGATCTTAGGCGGTGTGATCGCCGCTAATACGGCACCACCGCCGCCTGTAGCAGCGGCTCCCGCCCCAGCCTACGTGAACCCCTATGACCGTGTGCGCGTCGAGGTCTACACGAATCCTGATTTCACGGGCGCTGCGATGACCATCGACAACGACATTGATTCGCTTCGTAATACGGGCTTCAACGACCGCATTCAGTCGATGCGTGTGTTTGGCGGCAACTGGGAAGCCTGCGAAGATCGCGACTACCGCGGTGCCTGCCTTGTATTCGGCCCCGGTGACTATCGCCGCTTGCCACCTCAACTGGATCGTTCGATCTCGTCGCTGCGTCGCCTGAGCGCCGAGCCGAGCTGGTCTGGCCTGAACCCCGTTGGTCAAACCTACGTCGTGATGGACAACAATGCAGGTCGCAGCCGCCACCCAGTATGGCTCTACGAGCATGGCAACTTTAACGGCCGCACGCTGCGCGCAACCGGCGAAATCAGTGACCTGTCCTCGACCGGCATGAACGATGTCGCCTCGTCGATTTTCATCAGTGTTGGTACTTGGCAGTTCTGCGAACACGCGAACTACGGCGGTCGCTGCTTCACGCTCGGGCCGGGCCAATACCCCGAAATGCCAATCGGCATGAACGACACCATTTCGTCGTTCCGCCGCGTTCGCTAACCTAGCGTGCTGACAAAACCTGAGCTGAAAGACCTGCTCGCCACCACGAAAATTATCGCGGTGGTGGGCTTGTCGGCGGACGCCTCGCGGCCTAGCTTCGAAGTAGCAGAAGTCATGCAGCGCGCTGGCTACCGCATTATTCCGGTCAATCCACGTTACGTCGGACAGACCATTCTCGGCGAGCCCTGTGTTGCCTCGTTAGGAGACATCGAGGAGCGGATCGACATCGTCGATTGCTTCCGTAAAAGCGAAGACATGGTCGAAGTTGCGAAAGCCGCCGTGGAAGTCACGCCGTTGCCGCGTGTGCTGTGGATGCAGCTCGGTGTCGTCAACGAAGAAGCCACTCGCGTTGCGCACGAGGCCGGCATGACCGTCGTGCAGAATCGTTGCTTGAAGCTCGATTACCAAGCCTTGCAACGCTCCGAGTAGTCGCGCTAAGCCGCGTCGTGCGACGCAGAAGGAATTTGCTGTGAAGAAACTCACATTTCGAAGTCTGGCGCTGTGCGCAACGCTTCTCGTATCGACGCTCTCGGTTGTGCATTCTGGCTCGGCGGACTCTCGCGCAGTTGCGTGCCCGGTCGGCGGCGTGATTTCAGTGAGTGAATTGCCGCGCCAAGGCAAAGACACACTCGAACTCATCGCCAAAGGCGGCCCGTTCGCCAGCAACCGCGATGGCATCAGTTTCAGCAATCGCGAACGCATTCTCCCCAAAGCGCCGCGCGGCTATTACCGCGAATACACCGTTCGTACGCCGGGTGTAAAGAACCGCGGCGCACGTCGCATCGTCTGCGGCGGCGACCAACGCGCGCTCGAAGCCTGCTACTACAGTGACGATCATTACCAATCTTTCAAGTGCATCACGCGCTGAGAACACGATGGCCAAGTCCAAAGGAACATCTATGACCAACGCCATTGTTGACGCCCGCGCCGAACGCGTGCTGACCGTTGATCTCAAGGGCGTACGCTCGAAAAAGGCGCTGCTCGAAGCGCTCGCAAGCGGCCTGAAATTGCCGAAGCATTTCGGTCACAACTGGGACGCACTCGACGACTGCATCAACGACGATCCGTGGGGCAAAGCGGGAAGCACGACTGTTGTGCTTCTGAACACCGCCAAGGCCGATGAACGCCTCGGCGTGCACTGGTCTACGTTGCTCGAAATTTTCGAGGAATCGGCTGCGAGCTGGGCGAAGTTCGGGCGAACGTTGCGCATTGTTCTGGCCTAACCCGAGCCTGTCTTCGCACGCACAGCTGAATAGCGAGCGTTTTACGTGAAAAACTTCGGCGTATTTCTCTTCGTACTCTCGGCCGCCTTCGCGCTCGCCGGCGTCGTAGCGGCGTTCAAGGGTTTTGGCGGCCGCGCTAGCTTCTTGTTCGTTTTTCTAGCCGTCTTCGCCTACAAGTGGGGACGCAACTGCTACTACGACCTGCGCCATG
>JAKPSO010000095.1 GCA_029571495.1 Pseudomonadota bacterium | reverse complement strand
CGGCTTCGTGCAGATTCTCTCGCTCGGTCGCCAAAACAAAATGACCGGGGCCGCGGAGCAATACCAATACATCCTGCGCGATGAATCGATGCACTGCAACTTCGGCATCGACCTCATCAACACCATCAAACTCGAAAACCCGCACCTCTGGACCGAAGCGTTCAAAGACGAGATCGGCGCGCTCATCAAGCGCGGCGTAGAACTCGAATACGCCTACGCCGAAGACACCATGCCACGCGGCGTCCTCGGCCTCAACGCCACGCAATTCAAAGAGTATCTACGCTTCATCGCCAACCGCCGCTGCCAACAAATCGGCCTCGACCAACTGTTCGACAAAGCCGAGAATCCGTTCCCATGGATGTCGGAAGTGATGGACCTCAAGAAAGAGAAAAACTTCTTTGAGACTCGGGTTACTGAGTACCAAACTGGTGGGGCACTCAGCTGGGAGTAGAAATTAGCGTGAAATAACGTTAAGAACTACACGAATAACACTAACGCACAAACTGGTAACACCTGCAAAAACTTTGCAGCACTAAATCGCTAAATTTTGTGTGCAACCAAGAAACGCAAATGCGTTTCGCGTCCTCAGTAGATCGCCTTTGGAGGCAGCTTTACCTTGAAACCCTAAAAGGCCCATTCGTGGGCCTTTTTTTTGTCAAGCGACACATAATCCTTGGTCTAGACCTAGGATTAGGCGGGCTGGGGCCTCCTCGCCCGATGGCAAAATAGCGCTATCAAAATTGAAATCGGACCTGTACGCGAATGCAGCGCACACTAGATAGTGGCAATCTGACGGTCAGGATCGGCGACTTTTCTGTCGCTTGGTTGGATCAGTCGCGCGCATGGCTGACTGACGCCGATGAAAAGCTTCTAGCTTCTGCCAAACTTCAAGGATATCGACCTGAAGATTTCGAGCTATCCATCGTACAGCGGCAGCACATTCAAGATTCGGCGATTTGCTGTACTCAGTTCGGAATCAGTAGCTATGATCGACTTCGAGCGGAAATCAGTTACCGTTCCAAATCAATTTCCAACCTTCGCGCAAACAAGCTGAACGTGGCTTGGCTCCGGCTGGTGGTGGATTGTCTCCGGTACGACGCAGCCGCTTTTTCAATGACCCTTGGCTTGGCGGATTTGCGACTCGTAGAAGCGTTGCTCGGCATCGACGACATGGAATTTGCAACGCTTTGTCAAGGAGAGCCTCTCATGGCCCCTAGATTTCTCCACCGAGAGGCGTGGCTGGAATTCAAACGCAGCTTGACAACGAAAGATCGGAGACAAATAATCACACATGAACGCCAATTCCTCAATCGCATGATGGTGGCGCGACAGCAGAACAATTCCCTTGACTCGTAGTTTAGGGTGCGACTGCAAGTATTGGAGACCCGATGGCAGACCTTTCACTAACTGATTCCCCAGAGGCACGCCTCTCGGTCGACCTCGCTCGTGAATTGGCGCAGATGGGTGCGCGCCATGTAATCACCATGGACCTCACCGGCATCTCAGCCCACAACGTCGCGAAACTCTCGAATGGTTTTACAGTCGCACGTGGCAAGCCGATGGAAGAGGCTACCCTCTTTACAGCCAAGTGGCACAGTCTAGCCACCCACTTCGCGCAGTGTTTTGAGCTGGCGTTGGCAACGCACCGCGTAACTCATCCACGCTTCCAGCGATTACACCGTGCGATGTCGTTTGTTTCCGCTTACCGGGCTCAGCTGGCGATCGGCAGTGATGAAACGCTGCCTCTCGATTTGGCCTACAGCGTAATGAAGGGGGTGGGTATCGGAAGACTGCAAGTTCGTAGTTGCATCACCTGCGCTGTTCCGAGCCTATCTCTCCGTGTCACCGCCAGTGCCTTCGTGCACTGTACCGATCATTCCGCTATCTCACTCGACGAGCTATATCAGTCCGCGCAGGGCCGTTAGAACACTAACAGCCTAATCACGGGTGTAGACCAAGGATTAGCTAAAAAAGCGCGACCATTCGCCTATGAAAATGAGAGCCATGTCTTGGCTCTCATTTTTTTTCCCTCGCTCTGATGCGACTGTGGCACTTTCACAGCCCGTGTTGCCCCCGCCGACGCTATGTGCCAGCTCTGCGGTGAGCGTACCGACCCGTGACGATGACACGGAGTTGCACGCGCTGTACGAGACTGTAGACGCTGACGCTGGGTTGCCGGTCGTCGAGCCGGCGGCAATTCTGAGATTCTTCGCGACGGAGATTGAAGATACGCGTCATATGCTCGGAGTGGGCACCGAAATTTTCGACGGATACTGTCTCCCAGTTTTGCTCGCGTTGGCCAGACATTTGCAAACGCTCCCTGCTACTCGCGCAGCACAGTTCCGCCGACCACTTGGAGCGATGAAGCGAAGCATTCTCGTTGGACGAGCGTGCGCACGCGCTGCGACTGCCGTGATCTTTGATCCCGATGCCTCCCAGTCAGATCGCAAGCTATTGCAAACCCATTGGCGTGTCGGATGCTGGATAGCAGGCGTATGTGGCGATCTAGGCTACCTCGTTGATCAGGTTGAGGTGGTCGATTCGGCCGGAGAGGCATGGCGCCCCGTTTTCGACTCCCAGACAGAATGGGCGCAACGCCGTAAGACGCGTCGAGTGTGGGTCCGTTGGCGTACTCGTCATCCACAGACTCATCACAAGGTTAGTTCCGGGTCAGATGCCTACCTCGCTGCGCGAATAGTGCCTCCGAACGTTCTCGCCTATTTGCAGGCTGGAAGCGGCGAGATCGTCCGAACTGTGCTCGATTGCATCAGCGGGACAACAGGTACACATGGCCGCACACTCTTCCAACTTGTTGAAAGCGCACGCGCAGCAGTCGCTAACGCGGACTTGCAAAGCGACCCCACACATTATGGTCGGCCCGTGATCGGCATCGTCATGCCAGAGTTCGTCGTTAGCGCTATGCGTTCGTGCGTAAGTGAGCACATTTGGACTGTCAACGAACGCATGTCAACGGTGTTCCATACGCAGCACGGCTTGTTTGTGAAGTGGCCGTACGCAGCTAAGGAACTGCGAGCCAGATTGCTTCAAATGAAGGTGTCGCCGGCCCCCGCCGAACCAGAGCAACTGCTTGAAGCGTTAACCGACGCAGGGCTTCTGGTGCCGCCGCCCGGTTCAGGGCTTGCTTCCGCTCTCTGGACGATTGAGCCGGAGTCGGTAGGGAAGCCCATCACAGCGATCAAGTTGAAGGGCCCGCACGTGCTTTGCGGGGATGAGGAGCCTTGGGGTACTGTCCCCTGTAAGGTCACGCTAGCACGTGAAAAGAACTCGCAGGACAAGGTAGCTTCTGATCAGCCCGACTCAAAGATGCAGAAATCCGAGGGAGGATCTAGCGATGGAGAAGCCACAGATAAACCTCGTCGAAAGAATACTGAACCTATCGATACTTACCACGCATCAACGGTCTCAGATGTAGTTAAAACTGAGTCGCCGACATCAACGCAACCGAAGATCGACAATGAAGTGCGAGATTGGCGAGCAGTCATCGACAACGAGGTCACGGTTAGGGACAGGGTGATATTGAATCGTTTTCTGCTTCATGCAAAGGTGAAGTCACGAACGATTTTCTCGTCCGATTTCACGAATGCCTCAATACCGTTTGCTGTAGTGGAACGTGTGCTTGAAGGGATCGAGGCGGTGGACTCGAGGACAGATGAAGGACTCGTGTTGGTGACCTCGTTTGCCAAGTTTGTCGAGGAGGGTGCGCGTGCGTGATCAACTGCAATACGAGAATCGATATCGACCACCGCTTGAAATGTGGGCCGTCGTAACGTGGATCGTCGCCGCCGGTTGCCTGGGCTGCCTCCCCATCTTAGGCGCATCGACCTGGGTGGTGGCGCTTGCATTTGTGCTTACTTCGGTTCTGATGGCCGTTTGGAGATTTCGCGCAATGGCGACGCTATTGTGGAATCGCTATTTACTTCAGCAGCGTTTTTTCGAGACCGTGTCTGTCGATCAATTGGCTCAATGGGTTGCTGATCGCCCGAACGAGGTTTATCTCGGTAGAGGTTTTGAGTGGGAACCATCACATTCGAACCGGCTCCGTCAGGTTATGTCGCTCGATCGCTCTGCACTAGAAATACCAGCATGGGCGAAGCATCACTTTGAACGTACGATGGTGGCAAAAGCTGGCCGGATTAAAGATCCGGACCCAAAAGGATCGACGTTGATTCATGGTGTTCGGGACGGTGAGATGGCAATTTCTCTGACCCTGTCTGCACAAAGTGCTCAGAACTTGGTATTGGGCACTACCGGTGCCGGAAAGACCGTCGCTCTAAACCTGATCGCCACGCAGGCCATTCTTCGCGGCGAACCCACCGTCGTTTTGGATCCAAAAAAATCGAAGGCGATTCCAAATTTGTTAAAGGAAGTCGCACGTCGTGAGGGTCGTCCATTCGTGTATTTCGATCTGGGGAGGCCGGAACATAGCGATGCGATTGACATGCTTGCGGATTACACACGCGTCTCGCAGTTGGCTACCCGCGTCACAGCGAACATGGCGACGCAGGACAACTTTGCCGGGTTCTTCTGGATGGTCTTGTATCGCCTCGCCGAAGGGATGGATTACCTAGGGGATAGACCAACGCTGTTGACTCTTCGACGGTACGCTGAGATGGGCTCTGACTCGTTGCTTGAACGTGTCATGCAGAAGCGTTTACTTGCGCTTTATCCGGAGGATCTCGAGGCGCGTCTCAGTGCATTGGATGCAAAGCTTGGCAGCAAAGGCAAGGATAGCGATTTAGGGAAACGACTGCGTTGCATGTTGGCGCTCTATGAAGGCGAGATCAAGGCGGGTCGAGACATTCTCGAAATCAACGGGCTGATCGCACAAGTTTTACACAACGGTGAGCATATGAACAAGATGTTGGCCAGTGGGATGCCAACGCTCACAAAACTTACAGCAAAGCCTCTCGACGAACTGTTGTCGCCGAACGCCAGCGATCCAACCAGCACGAGAAAGATATGGACGTTCGAGAACATTGTTCGCGAGCGGGCCGTTGTGTACATGGGGCTTGGCGCACTAGGGGATGCCGAGATTGCGAGCATAGTTGGCGCTATGAGTTTGGCCAACATTTGCGCTGTCGCAGCAAATATTTATGACTTCCCTGAGCAATACCCTGCAAGCACGCGAAAAAGCGTGTGCCTACTTGTGGACGAAGCCTCTGAGCTCATTAATCCCGAGTACATACAGATTCTGAATAAGGGACGTGAGGCGGGTGTGTATTCGTGGTTCTTCCTTCAGACGATACCGGATCTCGCTGTGCGCCTAGGATCGAAAGATGCTGCGTTCAAAACTCTCGGTAACGCAAACAATCGAATTGCCCTGCGTGCGCTGGACGGCGAGTCTCAAAAATTCGTCAGTGAAATGTTCGGTAAGGGGGACACCAGAGCTCTCGATATAAAGAGAACAACAGCCATCGGCACAGAGGACAACCTTGCCCATTTTCGAAGTGGACTGTCCGCATCGGTGCGAACTACAAATGCCGAAAACATTGCTCCTGCACTCGTGGGTGAACTTCCGAACCTTGAATATTTCGCTCACGTCGAAGCTGGCAAAAAGTTGAAGGGCAGATTTCCGATCGTCATCCCATAGGCGGTATTGAAACCCAGCGGGTATCAAGCAAGTTTCTCAAGATCGATTTATCAAACTCGTAGCCCCTTCCAGTCACCATGAAGCACTCGACAGCAAATAAAAGTACTAGCAACGGTATTCCCAGCAAGACGAGAGAGATCGGAGAATCTTGGTTGCGTGAAGCGATCACCACAAGCGATCTCGAGCGAAGGGCAAAGCGATTGTTTTCCTCCTGGCCATCTGTTCATCGTATTGCGGTCGAGTATTCGGCATTCGTGTCTCCGTGGTTCCCACAAGGAGAGCAGAAACTTCTCACTTCCTCAATCGAGCGGATGGTGTCTGAGCACGAACGCATACTCGCAAAGGGCGAGTTGGACGCCGGTGCCGATCCCATTGTGTTTGGACGAGTCATGTTCGCCATGTTTGCGAAAACATCGGAACTACTTAATCATCGCGTAATGAGCACCTCAAGACGTGCGATCGTTTGGGAGCCAGGTAGCGAGCCGATCGCTAGCTATTGGACACGCAACGGCGAATGTACTTTGAAGTTCCTGCCGGAACCCTTCGATTACGAGGTCACCGCACCACTGGTCAGGATGGCGCTGTATGCGCGGTTGCTGGCATTCCACGAGCTCGAATATTTGCAGAGAGCGTATGCGCAAGATCCCCGTTTGGATAATCAAGAAACCATCCTGAAGGAGCTATCGTGAGCCTTGCCCGGCATGCAGGCTTCTGGCTCGCCCTGGCCGCCTCCCTGATCATGTTGCTCGCACTGCTCGAAGACACCTCGAACATCCAGCGAGATCTCCAAACGGAAGCAGCAAGCGCGGTCTCATGGCTCTCTAAGGAGACGGTTGTCGTCGCAAGTGAAAGAGCAAATCGATGGTTTACAGCCACGTTCGAGAGAACGGGCATCAAAGTCCGCGCGGAATCCGAACGAGATCGACCCGACAGAGTACTTTCGCGAGCACCAAGTCAATGGTGGTTGAACATCATGTTGATAACGTACCGACTGTTTCTACGGCTCTCCCTTTTCCTCGGTGTTCTTGCTCCGATATCGGTCTTAATGGTTGCCGCCTTGGTGGATGGCTTGGTTTTGCGAAGAATCAAGACCTACGAGTTCGGCGCGTCAAGTCCTTTGAGTTACAACCTAGCAAGCCACGTTTTGGTCGCAACGCCTGTCTTACCGCTCGCGTACTTCGCAAGCCCACTACCAATGAACATTGGCCTGATATTTAGCGGGACGATTTTGTCGGTTGTGTGTTTGAACCGAGCAGCCGCGAATTTCGTACAAACGACCTAATCACGGGTCTGGGCAGTCCATTAGCCCAAAAAAGCACTGAATTCGCGGCCTATGCTTTCAAGCATGGACTCGGAACTAACTGACTTTGAATTGACCCCGATCGCTCGCGCGGCCCGCACGCTTTTGCGCGAAGCACTGGCGCCGTTGCAGGAGTTTCTTGAGGATCCAGCTTGCGAAGAGATCATGGTCAATTGTGCGTCCGACATTTGGGTTATCCAAGGCGGAATTATGCGCAAGACCGACATTGCATTGCCCGAGTTGCAGCTTGAGGCAGCAGTACGCGCCCTGGCTACCCTGAACGATCGCGATGTCGTTGAGGCAAACGGTAACGCGATTCTCAACACGGTACTTGATGGAAATCGAGTAGCGGCGTGTCTGAAGAGCGTCGCAATTCGTGGAACGATGATGTGTGTGCGTTTGCCACGAAAGCGCGTATTTACCCTCGATGAATATCTTCAGCAGGGCTTTTTCTCTCCGCGACCAGAAATTTTCGACTCGGAGTTGGAAACTAAGCTTCAGCGCGACGCGCAAGACGGCGATGCAGGGTTAGTCGAGTACTTGAAATTTGCGCTTGCGCAGGGGCTTTCTGTACTCGTCTCAGGTAGTACAAGTACTGGTAAGACCGCGCTCCTGAATCTACTCATTTCATTCTTGCCAAGTCATGTGCGAGTGATTTGCTGTGAAGACACAAAGGAGCTTCAAATCCCGACTGCAAATCACGTTCGCTTGCTAGAGGATCGACAGAACCAGGTTGGACTGCGTCAGCTGATTGAATTTACCCTGCGCCTTCGGCCGGACGCAATCATTGCCGGCGAAGTGCGCGGCAGCGAAGCTGCTGATCTGATAGCCGCCCTCAACACCGGCCACTTTGGTATGGGGTCCTTGCATGCGAACTCGGCGCGTGACGCTCTCACAAGGGTCGAGACAATGATGCGCCGCGCCGATGGGGGTTCACCTATCGACGCAATCCAACGAGAGATCGCGACGGGAGTTCAACTGCTGGTGCACATCGACGCATCACGCGATCCAGCTAGCGGGAAGCGTTCGCGATTCGCGCATGAAGTATTGCGAGTCCGCGGCATGGAGAACGGAAGATATCTCCTTGAGACCGTCTACAACGCGCATCAGTCACGAGTCAATCAACGAAAGCTACACCCTGTCCACCCCCACCGATTTTTACCTTCAGGAGAACCAAATGCTATCCACGCCTAGATCCAATCTTTCGAGCCGAATCATGTGTCAAAAAATCTACAACACGGTCCTTACCGTGCTCATCACATCTCTCGTCTTTGCTGGTACAGCCAACGCAGGCGTATTCGACGGATTTGTTTCGTTCGGCTGCGGGATTTACAAAGAGATCACAGGTACGGTTGCGATGATGTTGATCGCACTTACGGTCACATTTGCTGTGATCATGCAAATGGTCGGCGAGAGTCGCGGCATCTTCTCAACAATTGCCAAAGTTTTGGTATTTGGTTCCGTGCTGCTCACCATCGGTTCGTTCATCGCTCTCGCGATCCCTGCCTTCAAGCTGCCGGCAGCATGCTCTTAAAAATGAGCGCGCCGGTTTATCGATCCCTACTCGAACCGAAACTGATCTTCGGCGTGCCGTACGAGCTCGGCATGCTAATTCTTCTCGTTTCTTTGTACCTGGTCATGCTGCTCGGCTATTTGATTCTGCCCCCTATTGTGGTTGGCGTGATTGGTCTGAGGCTCACCATCAGTCTCGATCCCTTCTCACTAAAGCTTTACAAGCAATATCGGATGGAGGGCGATGTATATCTGCCTGTGCTTTCGACGAGCTTGAGGCAAGGTCAACGCACAGCTTCAACCGGAAAGGGCATGTTGTGCTAACAGCTACTCTTGACGCCCTGCCGAAGGATGTTCGGAGCTTCGCGGAGCTCATCCCATATGCAACGTTGTTGACACCGGACACCGTCTTACTTAAGGACGGTTCGCTTCTGCGTGCGTACTCTCTGAATCCGGTGGAATTGGACGATCTCGAGCATCACCGCCGAGAAAAAATTGATCAAGCGCTGCAACACGCACTCAGAAAACTTACGCCCCAAATTACGGTGTGGTCTCGCCAACGAAAGCGTTCGCGCCAACATCGGTTGCCGGGAGATTTCAAACAGGTTGCAGCTCAGCACATTGACACGCACTACAACGCTCAATTTACTGAAGACACTTCATTTGTTATCGAGCGACATGTGATTCTGGTCATGAGGCCCGTCGAAGGTTGGACAGGATTCGTCGAGCGAATGTCGAGGAGCATTCGGCATGGTGAAACGATGTTTCGAGCGTTCTGGGCAAGTCTGCGCGATGGCCTTAGTCTCGAACGAAGGCTTGCACATGTCGTTTCAGTTCAACAAGAGCTTCTTGCGGAGTTCGACGATATCACTTCGGGGTTCGTCACCAATGCGTCAAGCACTCCAATGACCCTATTGGCTGAAGACAACCTATTGGGATTTCTCACGAGTTGTACGAGTCCGACCCACGGCGGTGGCCCGGTGCGCTTTCCGGATCGATGGCAATTTTTGGACGGCTATCTCTGTTCCGACCAAATGGTTGCTCATCGGAACTGTCTGGAATTTGCTGGCGCACGTGGTTCTATCCAAGTTGGTGTCATAGCGCTGAAGGAGTGGCCCGAGACTACGCCTGCGGGTGTTCTTAACGGCCTTATGTCCCTGCCCGTAAGTTTCACGCTATCGCAGGCCTTTGCAGTGTGCTCAAAGAATTCTGCTAAGTCGTATATCCGGTCTATGCAGCTCTTCTATCTGAACACGCGCAAAGATCTTCGACAAGCCGTTACCGAGTACCTGACTAAAACAGCCAGCGAAATGACTGACGACGCCAAAGAGGAGGGGGCGATCGACTCGAGAGCAGCAATGGGAGCTTTGGGTCGCCGCGGCCACATCTTTGGCTACCACACTCTGCACATTCTCGTTGAGGGGAAGACTCCAGATCATCTTGAGAACTCGATGAAGCTCGTTGTGGAAGAACTTGAATCACATAAGTTTCTAACTCTTCGAGAGCACGTTGGTCGTGTAACCGCCTTCGCCGGGAGCATCCCAGGAGCACACAACAAGTTGGTGCGTTCTGGGTTTGTCAGCAACGGCAACGTATCAGCGATGCTGCCCGTGTACGGCCCAACATCTGGCGCGCTTCTTGATTCGTATTTCACGGAGCAAATCGGAGTCGACGCACCTGCTTTGACCAAATTCCAAACTCCTTACAACGTCCCATACTACTTCAACATGCACCACGCGTCGCAAGCAGCGCACACCCTTTTGGCAGGGCCGACAAGGACAGGAAAGAGCGTGCTTGCACTACTAATGGCCTCGCAGTTCGAACGCTACGGTGGAAACTTCATTGGCTTAGATATGGACCGTTCTATGAAGGTCTTTGCCTATGCCCACAACATTCCTTATACGGACCCTCAAGAGGGCTCCGTCCACGTTAACCCGCTCGCCCTGTTGGCAGATGGTGACAAGCACCGCGAATTTCTTACGTCATGGGTCATAGGTAGGATTGAAAGCCGTGGTGGACAAATTGACGCAACCGCAGAGACTCAGATCAACGAAGGCTTGAGGAATCTTTGCACCCTTGGCAGCAAGAATTTCCGACTCTCGGCTCTAGCATCGCAGCTTCCGTCCACACTTCGGGAGCGATTGCAGCCTTGGATCGATCAAAGTGGATTTGGCAAATATTTCGACTGTGCAAGCGATAGTTTTTCACTCTCGGGTCGAACCGCGATTGAGCTTGGCGACATTCTCCAGAATGAGCTCATTGCTGCGCCGATGCTTGAATACATTTTCTATCGGATCGGCTTACTCGCTGTAGCTTCCGCCAAGACAAAGCAGCCGACCATGATCTATATCCCAGAGGTCTGGTACGCACTAAAAAATCCACGCTTTAACGACTTCATCACGCGCTGGTTGAAGACGATGAGTAAAAAAATGTGTCACGTGGTGATGGATACCCAGTCGATTTCTGACGTCGCATCGGGAAAGGCATTTGCTTCATTCCGCTCCAACGTTCCGGTGATGTTCTTTACTCCGGACAGCCGAGCGGCAGGAGATGCGGATTTCTACAAGACAAATTTCGCATTGACCGACCTCCAGGTTGGGTTGATAGCGCGCGGGCTTCCAATGCGCAATTACGTTCTCGTCGAAGGTAAGTCAGCGCGGGTATTGGACGTTCAGATCCCCGCGCCTGCTTTGGCTTTTTTGCGTAGTGATCCCGCCGCTTTAAGGGCGTTGGATCTCGCGCTCAGCGAGTTTCCGAAAATCGATGACGACGCGTGGCGCCGCCGTTATTTAGAGATTCTCAATCAATAGAAACGAGGTGACCCAGATGTTCTCGCAACTAACTGTTCGTATTCATCGAGCGACCGCCGCCCTCCTTATCGCATGTCAGACGCTCTTTCCAATTCACGCGAATGTTGTGATGACGCTTGCGGCAGGTTCTATAGTCGTGGCGTACTCGCCGAAATCCGAAGCGCTGGCATCCGGCTCAGTCGTCTTCGATCCGACAAACTTCGCGGAAGCGGTTAAGCAGACAGCTGAGTGGGGAGTTCAACACGCAAATTCATTACGTGCGTATGTGACACAGCTGACACAGCTGAAAGCAGCGCTCGATCAGATCCTTGCGCTGAAGGACATGGCAGTGAAGGATCTTCTCGCCTCAACGGGAATTAGCGACATCTGGGGTTCCATACGCGACGTGCAGATGGCTATTAACGACGTAAGAAATCTCTCGAGCAGCGTTGGCCAATTGCGTACCAGCTACGAGCAGTTCTTACCGAAATGGAGTGCAGCCGGCTTCAAGTACGACCTCTATCGGCAATTGAATCAAGCCAACGCGCAGAGTGCAAGTGACAAAGCGAAGCGCGATTGGGAGCGACGTGCTGCACTGCTCGAGGAGACTTCGCGGAATTTGCAGAAAGTCCAATTCAACTCACGATTGATTGGGTCGAAGTCACAGCAATCATCGCTCGATAACTTGAACGCGCAAACCCAAATGGTTGCGTCTGGCATTTACAACCTGCTCGGTGAAATTGTTCAGGACAACCTCGGCAAGTCTGCGAAAGAACAGATGAATGCAGACAAGCAAAAGGCTACGTCTCAACAGGAGGCTTACGCAAAGTCGCTGGCGACGTGGCGCATCAACATTACCGGATCAAATCTGGTCCGCTAATTGTTCAGGAGTAACGCATGGCACTTGGTCAACTAATTCCGGACGGAACGACGCTCACGACGCTCGAAAACGTGTTGTACACCTCGGGGCGCAAATGGGGCGGCTTCCTCTACACGGAGACACGCGACGTCTTCATCGTCGCAGCTCTAGTGATGTTGACCTGGCATGTTGTGCGATTCGGTCTCGCTCGTTCGGAAGGACAGATGTTTGATGTCCTTCCAGAAATCCTTGAGAAGCTTTTTGTCATGTCCATCGTCGCCGCTATGTTCATAAAAGGAACGGCATTTGTGGATTATGTTGTGGCCGCTGGGAATGGGCTCGCTACGGCCAGTGGGGGGAACAACGCATTTGACGCGATATTCGGGCAGATGGGCAAAGCGATAGTAACCATGTGGGATGCATGGAACGAACTTCCTGTCTGGGAGATGTCCGATCCGCTGTCGATGGGTGCACTTGTCAAAAAAATTGTCGCAGCGGTTATGGTTCTCTTGGGTTCATTGCTCATTCTTGTAATTGGGGCCGTTCTCATTTTCACAATGCTCGCTGGTAGTTTCATACTCGCATTTGCAATGGCTTCCGGTCCGATCGTGTGGGCGTTCGCGCTACTACCACCCACCGCGTTCATGGTAAACGGATGGATAAAGTTGCTGGCGACTGGGTTCTTTACGAAGCTCGTGGCCGTTCTTTGCATCGACATGGCCGTAACGGCGGTCACCACGGCGATTAGTCCTAGCACCATGCCCACCAACGCTGCGATGTGGCTTGAGCCTGTGAACATATTCGCTAACTTAGCCCAGATGGTTGTGCTGTTGTTGTTGGTTGTTTTGTTGGTTCTCTTCGCACGTGGAATGGCCGCGCAATTAGTCGCGGGCAACGCGAGCACTGACTTGTGGCAGACAGTGACCTCAGCAGCTTCATCGGCTGGAAGAGCGGTTGCTGCGCTCAATGGAAGGCCGACACAATCAAGCGGAAGCACGAGGGGAGGCGGTTCTCAGGGCGGTGGTTCCAACTCAGGCGGGTCTACTAACGGCGGAAGCGGTTCGGGCGCAGGCGGTTCAGTTCAAAGTGGTCCGCCATCTATGACCGCACACACTACGCATCAAAGCTCCGGGACAAGCGCCTCCAATGTCAGCAGTCCGAGTGCGACGCAATCTAATCCACGAGGAAGTGGTGGTGATCGCGAGAACGGATCTGTTCCATCAACTACCGCGGGTGTGTCAGCAAATAGTTCTGATAAGCCTACCGGCAGTGCTTCAGGTGGATCCCCGCTGGCAGCTGTAGGTTCGACAACAGCACCAACAGCCTCCGATGGGTCACGAGCGGAACGGTCAAGCGACCCGATTTCAGCGCCACAAACCCCTCCAAGCTCCACTGGAGGCACGACAGCATCTGCAATCACCAACAGTTCGAGCCGAAGCTCTCTGGATCCACCGTCGCGTCCGTCAGCCGGCGACGACAAGATGCCATCCGCTTCCCCTTCAACTACTCGTGTTACACCCGAGGAATCCTCAGCTGGTAGCAGCGCAAACAATGTTGCACCCGTATATGGCTCCGGTAATGAATCGGGATATCAAAGCACTGGCCACGAGGGCGTCGCCGAAGTGGATTCGCCGAATTCAAGGCCAACCCACAGCAATCCCCTTGGTGGCGACCGCGGTAGCGATCACTCATCCGCTTCGACTGCGGATAACGCTCACCGACCTTCACCCCAAAGTGATGGCCCGCTTCGGCCGCCAGATACCACAACTTTCGACACGCAGGCCGGGAGGTTGCCTAATAAGGTAGGAGTTGATCCAACATCATCAACTGCCCCACAAACTTCACCCACCGCTCCTCATGGCGAAGAAATTGCAGGCGGTGCAGAGCGGAAGGATGCACCTTGAGAACCCAAGACTCAACCTCGGGAAATTGCGTTCATCCTCCGAAAATTGACTGGGCTACGAAACGCTCACCGCAACAGTGGATTGTCCGGATCACTTACTTGCAGATTGCAAAACGTTGGCGAACCGCCCCCGGTGCGAGTTCATTTATCCGCAATACGCTACTTTCGCCAGAGTCCGCGCATGAACAGATCGCGTCGATGCGGCAGGAGGGAGTTGCCACACCCAATGCTGAGTTCTTGATGGCGTTGATCGTTGTCTTAGAAGGATGGCCAGCGCTGAGCGTCATCTCCATGTTTGGCGCAGGACTGTTAGTTTGGACTGCGACAACACGAATATTCGGCGAAATCCTTCCGAAGCTACTAGCTGGCTAGCGCGTGGGCGCATGCACTTCACGTCTCGTTGAGACGGATTCCAAATAAATCCACCGCTGTAAACAAATCAAGTCACAGGAAAAAGCTAATTCAGGGTCTGGGCATTGGATTACATCCCCAGAATCATCGAAAGCGTTGCTATGGTTCTACCGTGGCAATTGAAAGACAAACAACATGACAGAACCAAAGAAGAACGCCGGTCTCATCAACACACCTCACGGCCTCCCACAACTGCCGGAGATTTGGACGTTGTTGGACTTACGAAACCAGCGACTGATGTATGCCGTGGTTTTTTTATCGATCATGTTGGTGTTGGCGCTCGCTGGTTGGCGCTTTATGCCAATCAAAGTGACGGAACCCGTTTACGTGCGTGACGACGGATCTGGTGCACTACAGGCACTCGCAGCGCGCACCGCAACTGAATTCAGGGCAGATCAAAAGCACACCTCGCACTTTCTACAGCGGTGGGTACGTCAAGTCCAAACAATCAATCCTGAGTTGACTAGGACGAACGTTCAGGAGGCGAACGAGTTGGTTGTTGGAACCGCGGTGCGTGAACTTCGTGATCTTCTTGCGAAAGAAGGGATTCGAGAGCGCATGGAGCGTGATCCCAATTTGCGGCGTACCGTCGAAATTCGAAGCGTCGCGTTCCCGACGCCCAACGCGGCAATCGTCTTCTTCTCCCAAACCGAACGTTCCGCATCGCGAGAGCCGTGGACCCAGCGCAAGGCGATGACCATCAATTTCGTCTTTGTGCCAGCTGAGACGCGTACCGAGATCGAACGCAACCCCATTGGGTTGCGCATTACTCATTTTGATTTGGCCGACGATCAAGCCGGCAGCAAAGGGGATTAAGAGTGAATACCTTGAAAGTTTTGGCCGCATCGCTTTGCGCAATAGCCTTGGCGATTTCAACGAGCGCAGATGGAGCGTCTCGGCGAGCTCAACCGCGAACCGATGATGATCAACAGCTCACAAACCGTATTGCGCCTTTGGCAGAGGAAGCGATCGAAGACTCAAGGTTTGTGGACTATGAGTTCAACCCAAACCAAGTCTTCGATATTTCCGTTTCCACTCACGCACACCTTCACATTCTCTTGGCCGACGGCGAAGAGGCCCGCCACTTTAGCGTATATGACAAAAACGGTTGGACTTGGACTGCCGACGTTGATACGAAGCGAAGCATTTACGTTCGTGCAAAACCAGGAGCGCGGCCAACTTCTGCTACGTTGCGAACTACGCACGGAATCTACGAGATGACGTTTCGAGCTGTCAACAAGGGGGTTGTGTACCGTCAGGTCAGGTTCCATCATCCTTCCATCGTTCAAGAAGCTGAGAACAATGCCAAATTGGCGCAAGAGCGTACAAGGCTTGCCATTGAGACGCGTCAGAGCGCGGAGATCCCAGTTGCTCGCCCCCCGGAGCAGTTGAATTTCAAATACAACGCGGAGGGATCTGCATCGTTCAAACCTACGAGTGTTTTCGATGACGGCGAACAGACCTATGTTGTCCTCGCGCAATCGAGCGACATGCCGGCGTTATTTGAGACGGATGCCGAGGGCAAGGCGAAATCGGTTGCCTACACCCAACGCAACGGCACACTAATCGTACGTCGGGTGATGTCTCGATTCGTCCTAGCACTTGGGTCTGAAAAGATAACCGTAACTTCCGCCGGCTACGACGGAGGCAAGGCATGGCGTTGGCCCTGGCAGTAACGAGAAGAATTTGGAGCTGGGTGGCATCCGGAACCACCCGGTCAGCTTACCCACTTCGCCGATCCAGGGGCCTGCCTAGGGCAAGTCCTTAGATCGAATTTAGCGAGGCAGACACTCTTACTTCGCGATCCATAGGTTGAACTTCTGCGAGGATTCGCCTCGCATTTCCGAAAATTGCAAAATGAACAATAGCAACTCCCAACGCCTCGACGATCGGCACGAATCGGGACCGCTTAAGCAAAAGAAGCTCCCAAGGCATCTTCTGGGGGTACTTGCCATACTCGTTGGCGCCGCTTTCGTCGCTGGACTGGTGGCAATGCGCTTTCAAGCGCCACCCCAAGTCAGTAAGGAGCAAGCAGCGGCCGCTGTGAATACAGAACCATCATCAGCTCGCAACGTCGAGGATTTGTTACCCCCTTCACTGGCGGAAACGCTCGCAAAAAAGAGCGGATCTACCTTACCGCCTGGCGCAACGCCGATGCCAAAATTCTCTGATACCGCTACCCCAACTCCGGCCCAACCCGCGGGTGGTGAGCAGCTGCCGAAACCCGACCCGATCAAGTTCGGTGCACCTTTGGGTAACGGCGCTGTCACTCCTCCAGCGCCCGTTGGCCGCGACAACGCAAAACAAATGGCTGAGTCGGCTCATTCGAGCGAATCGAACGGTGTAACCACGGGTAATTCGATCCACGATGATTCGTTGCTTGTGTTTGCATTTACTGATCGCGATTCAAAATCAGTTCCGGCCAAGACTAGCACTGGCAATTCGATTATCGACTTGCTCCAAAGTGAGATGGGGAAAGGTGCCCCGCCACAACTTGCGGTTCCAGGTGGTGTTTCTGCGGCAGACATTGCGAGCATCGTCGCCAAGTTGGCGCCCCCTAATCAAGCAAATTCTCGTGCACTTGATCCTGGGAAGGCTCAAGCTGATTTCAACGCAAAGCTTGCAAGTGAAAAGATCGCCGACGCCCCTCTCGCTGCCGTAACACAGGGATCAGGCCAACTACCCCGGATCTGGCAGGGGAGCCTCATACCTGCGGTGATGAAGACAAGCATTGATACGGAGCAATCGGGAAAGGTCGTCGCGCAAGTAACACGCGACATATTTGATTCGCAAACGCAACGAATCAAACTTATTCCCAAAGGAAGTGAACTTGTCGGCCAGTACTCATCGTCCTTTGTCGATGGCCAGAATCGAGTACTGCTTTCCTTTACTCGTCTGACGCTGCCCGACGGTCGACGAGTCAACTTAGGCGCAATGAGTGGAGCGGATTCCATCGGGCGAACGGGTGTTGCTGCGGACGTTGATAACCGATTCGGCAGACGATTTACCGCAGCCGCACTGACGGCTGTATTGGGTGTGGCGGCTGATAGATTGGCCTCACGCAATCAACCGAATACGACAACCATAAATGTTGGCGCTACGGCCGGCTCTGCAACGTCTCAGGCTATCGGTGAGGCATCGAGAAGCTTCCTAGGTCGTGAAATGTCGATAGGTGCCGTCGGACGCGTGGAGGCTGGGGCCGAACTTCGCGTCATGGTCGACAGAGATATCGAACTTGGACCATGGAGCGCTCCATAACAAGCGATGAAGCAACTCTGGATGCCAGAGCCCTCCTTGGTATCCACGCGTTAGATGAACATTGGCGACTGCTCATTGTTCTGCCAAGGCAAAGGCAGAGTGTCGATTAACGCAAGTACCTCCCCTCGCGCGCGCAGCATGGAAGAGGGTATGTCCGGTACAAGAAGTTGATCCAATGGAGTGCTGGCGTTAGTTTCAGTCCGAAGCTTTGTAACGACAGCTTCGAGAGATCTGACGATTCGTGGCTCGAACGCGGCGCCAGAGAGAGATCGTATCTCTGCTAGTGATTCCTCAACCGTCCATTCTTTTCGATACGGCCTAACGTGGCATAGCGATTCAAAGCAATCGGCTACTGCGACGATTCGCGCGGACTCGGGAATTGCAATCCCAACCAACTTCCGAGGGTACCCACCTCCACCCCAATACTCGTGGTGGCACAGCGCGACTTCTCTTGCCATTTCACCGTCATCAGTGAGCAGTGATAGTAACCGGTGGCCGTATATGGTGTGGCGTGCGACGTGTTCGAATTCCGCACTGTTCAGTTTTCCGGGCTTGGTAATTACTTGGTCGCGAATCGCAAGCTTGCCAATATCGTGGAGGCGTGCAGCGCGCTCAAGAGCTGCGCAAAATAAGTCGCCGTGGCCGAGTTCCGCTGCGATTAGCGCTGACAGCCGGCCTACGCGGTAGATGTGCAGACCTGAATCGTCCTCCCGAAGCTCCGCGATCACCGCCAAGTTTTCAAAATGAGTATGTCGCACCGATATCTGAGCAACGGGTTCGTTGAGACCTCTCATGTCGCTCGGCAGTAGCGCAACCGCTCTTGCAAGTGGGTACGCGTCTGGTTGACCTGGTCGGAGCGTCTCTTCATGTATGCCTAGTTCATGCAGCGAATCTTGTGTGTTGCAAGCGTGGGACTGGATGATCTGTTCAGCCAAATCCGACGTGTAGCGTGCCATCGCCGAGAAATTCCCAGAGGCGTTGTACGCGCGAATAAGCTGTTCCATGTTGTCGATGTAAAGACCAGGAACCCCTCTCGTCTGATCAAGTAGTCCCAGCAAGCGCGTAATGCCGACGGCCGTCGAACCGTCGGCCACCTCGCACATCGCCTCGGCGAGACTGACATTTAACGCAGCGCGTGAATTGGCTGGCATCGCAGCCGAAAGCCGCCGCATAAGCACCAAGCAACTTCGGGCTTCCTTTGTCTGGGCAAGCGCGAGGTGGTTCTTAATCGTGTTTCCAAGTATGGCCATTAAGTTGATCACCTCGGTCATCGAACCCGGCGCAGTCAACGCTTCGCTCGCGAGGCGTCCACACTCTATCCCTTGCTGAAACCTCATCAAAACGTATGCGGACGCCGACATATGGCAGTACGTCTGCGCTACGACACCACGCAATAATTGGTTGTCGCCCGCCAATCCGATCACACGAACACCTACGGAAAAAGTTTCTCTGTACAGTCCAAGCGCTCGCAGGAGCGAAGTCAGATTTCCTAGACTCGCTGTGAGTCCGATGTTGTCGGATTGGTCACGCGCGATTCGAATTGCCTCCATTGAATGTCGTACTCCTGCAGCTGGAAGGGCTGCATCACTGCATAGGGCTGCCACTGTGTTGTGCGCCTTTCGTAACAGCGATTGAAGGTTGTTTGCTTCCGCGAGTCTGACGGCCGCCGTTGCGTAAGGTATCCCATTCCGGGATCGTGCACGTGGTTGAAATGATGCGGCGATGTTCAGGAGCATTGCTACCGAAGATGGCACGTCAACATGCGGCGGTGAGTTGACCAACGC
>JAKPSO010000085.1 GCA_029571495.1 Pseudomonadota bacterium | reverse complement strand
ACTCTATTTTCGCGCTGCAACGACCGCCATTTGGTCGATGAGGCCAAAAAGCCGTAACGCCATATCCCAGACCTTGCGACGGCGACGTGCGCCGCCAAGCCACGCTACCCCTGCTCGCGCAAAAACGCCGCAAACTCTTCAGCCAATTCCGGACGCTCCAGCCCGAGCTTGACCGTCGCTTCGAGGTAGCCGAGCTTGGTGCCGCAGTCGTAGCGTCGTCCGACCGTTTCTACTGCGTAGACGGGTTCGTTGGCGATCAGCGATGCGATGGCGTCGGTCAGTTGGATCTCGCCGCCGCTGCCGCGTTTGATCTGTTTGAGGTGCTCGAAGATCGAGGCTGGGAGGACGTAGCGGCCGATCGCGCCGAATTGCGACGGCGCATCGGCGGGTTTGGGTTTTTCTACGAAGCCTGAGAGCTTCATGGCGTTGCCGTCGGCGTGCGGAATCGTCTCGGCGATTTTGATCGCGCCGTAGCGCGAAATCGAATCGCCGGGCATGTAATTCACACCGATGACCGCGCCGCCAGCGTCACACAAGCGCGTGAAGACGTTGGCCAATTGGGCCGTCGATCCGTTCGCGCCGGGGCCTGATGCCGTGGGGCGAATGAGTTCGTCGGCGAGGATCACGGCGAAGGGATCGTTGCCCACGACGGGTTGCGCGCAGAGCACCGCGTGGCCTAAGCCAAGCGCGTCGCCTTGGCGCAGGAAGATGCAGTTGATGTTCGAAGGCACCGCCGCTTGCAGTGCGTCGAGCAGTTCTTGTTTGCCCTGCAGCTGCAATTCGTTCTCTAGCTCGTAAGCGCGGTCGAAGTGGTCTTCAATCGCGCGCTTGTTGCGCCCTGTCACGAAGATCATGTCGGTGATGCCCGCAGCAGCGGCCTCTTCGACTGCGTATTGAATCAACGGCTTGTCGACCACCGTCAACATTTCTTTCGGCATGGCCTTGGTGGCGGGGAGGAATCGAGTGCCGAGGCCGGCAACGGGAAAAACTGCTTTGCGAATGGGTTTCATAACGACGTTTCTGGCGGCGTGGGAGCCGCGTTCAGGAGACGGAGAAATTCCGCCTCGTCCAGCACGGTGACGCCAAGGCGTTGTGCGTCATCAAGCTTACTGCCTGCCTCCGCGCCTGCCAAAACAAAATGCGTTTTCTTTGATACAGAGCCGGAGACTTTGCCGCCCGCGCCTTCAATCATCGCCTTCGCGTCTTCGCGTTTGAGCGTCGGCAGCGTGCCTGTGAGGACCAACGTCTTGCCGGTGAATGGCCCGGCGATGTCGCGCGGCGCAACGACAATCGGAGCGAATTCAAACCCACACGCCAACAAGCGCTCGACGGCAGCGCGGTTGCTTGCGTTGCTGAAGAAATGCACGATGCTCGCCGCGACAATCGGGCCGACGTCGTTGACTTCAAGGAGCGCGTTTTCGTCGGCCGACATGATCGCTTCGATGCTCCCGAAATGCTTCGCTAAATCTTTCGCGGTGGTCTCGCCCACATGACGAATGCCCAGCGCGAAGATGAAGCGATGAAGCTCCGCCGTGCGCGTTTTTTCGAGCTCGGCAATCACGGCTGCGGCCGACTTTTCGCCCA
>JAKPSO010000083.1 GCA_029571495.1 Pseudomonadota bacterium | reverse complement strand
ACGATTGGCGTTGAAATTGCACCCGCGACGATCACCACATTGGCCGCGTCGGTGATCTGGCCTGCGCTGCCGGCCGATGCCCTGCTCATCGGGCTCGGCGTCGCGTGCGGCCCGCTGGTTGGCGTTCTCGTGCGTTGGCGCTGGTGGAGCGGCGTGCCGTTTTCATTGGGCTTTTGGTCGTTCTCGTTCCCCATCGCTGCGTTCGCGGCAGTGATCGTCGAGACTGTCGCGCGCGGCGGTTGGCCGGTGCAAGTGGCGTTTGGTGCGGTGTTGTTGGCCACTGCGGTGATCGCGTTTTTGTTGGTGCGCACGTTGATTTTGTTTGTGCGTGGCCGCTTGATTCCGCCTGGGTGATCGACGTGCGCCGAGCCGCAATGCGTCCGTGTCAGCGGGCCGGTGCGCTGTTCGCGTTGACGATGTGCGCCAGCACGATGGCTGCAGAGGTCACGCTCGCTGCGGCGGGCGCGGGCAAGGAGTTGGTCTCGCGCGTCGAGGCTGCCTTCGCCGCGAAGACAGGGCTTCGCATCAACGCCAGTTTCGACACCGTCGGCGCTCAACGCGAACGCGTTGAGCGCGCGAGTGCGGAAGCGCGGGCCGACGCGGTAATTCTCAGTGCCGCCGCCATCGCGCAGTTGAATCGCGCGGGCTTGCTCGACGCCGCCACCATTCGCGACATCGGTGACGTGCAAGTGGGCCTCGCCGTGATGGCCAGTAAAGACGCGCCGGATATCTCAACGCCGGATGCGCTACGTGCCGTACTCATTGCCGCGCCAAGCATCGCCTACGCCGACCCCGCGCGCGGTGCGACGGCGGGCGCGCATTTCGCGAAGGTGCTCGTGGAGTTGGGTATACAGGATCGCGTCGCGACGAAGGTCACCGTGCTGCCGTTCGGCGTGGAAGTGATCGAGGCGGTTGGCGCAGGTAAGTTCGCGCTCGGCGTGAGCCAATCGAGCGAGATCGTGCAGCACAAAAGCGTGCGCTACGTTGGCGCGTTGCCGGTGCCACATCAGCTCGCCACGCGCTACCAAATTGCTGCGCTCAAAGACCGGCCGAACGGTGCGCGCCTGGCGGAGTTTTTCGCTAGCGACGCCGGTCAACGCGCAAGTCGCGAGAGTGGATTTAGCGCGCCGAACTGACATTTGAGCGACGCGGTTTGTGGCGTTGAACTCTGTTTGAGTGCTAACAGCTTTTTCGTGATAGCGGCCGTGCAACGGCGCTTAGCGGTCAATTTGTTTACTTATCGACTTATCATCGCAAATCACGCCAAGAACCGCTAATCGGTCGTTAACGCGTAAAAGCTGTATCCAGAATTCGCTAAAATTTCGCGCGCCGCGTCAGGCCAATCCACCATCGTTCATCTGATACCACGCGATGATTGCCGAAAGGTACAAGCGGCGGAACTGATGCAGCGGGAAGCTCTTCATCGTCGACAGCGGTAGCGGCAAAGCGTCTGCGTCTCCGCTCACGATGTAGTTCGCCATTGCGCGGCCCATTGCAGTTTGCAATCCTACGCCCCGGCCCATGCAGCCGATGTTGATGAGCAGACCCGGTTGCGGTTCGTGCAAATGCGGCAAGAAGTCACGCGTGATCGCAACGCGGCCGCACCAGCGAAACGCAATCGGCGCTTTCGCTGCCGCAGGAAACATGCGGCCGATGACGCGCTCCAAATGGCCCCAATCGGCGGCCGATGTGGGTTCGCGGAACGGCCCGCGCCCGCCCATGATGAAACGGCGCTGATGATCAAACCGGAAATAGAAAAGTAGCTGGCGCGTGTCCGACGAAACGTGGCCTTGCGGCAGGATCGTTTTCGCGACGTCTTCCGGCAACGGTTCCGTTGCGACTTGAAATGAATTTGGCGTGATCACCGTTTTCGCGAGGCCGGGCCACACGGCGCCGGTGTAGCCGTTAGTGCACATCACGACACGCTCCGCGCGCACCGACGCACCGCTGGCGGTGCGCACACGCCATTGCGCGCCCTCGCGCTCAAGCGTTGTGACTGCGCTTTGTCCGTGAATCTTCGCGCCCGCGTTGACTGCCGCCCTGCACAACTCGCGCGCGTACGAGAGCGGCTGCACGCCACCGCCGCGCGGGTCGAGCCAGCCGCCGACATATTTGTCGGTTCCGAGAAGCGCGCCTGCCTCGCTCGCGGAGAGCGCGCGGGCCGCGGACAGACCGCGCTGCTTCCACTGCGCCGCGCGCTTGGTTACCAGATCTAAACCCGCCGCAGTGTGCGCACCTTGAATCCAACCGTTGCGCACGTGCGGCACATCCATGTTGTGCTTCTTGATGAGGTCAAACACCGTGTCGGCCGTCGTGCCCGCGAACTGCACGAGGCGCTCGCCGCGCTCACCCGGAAACATTGCGAGGAGTTCGTCCGGGTCGTACTTCAACCCGGGGATCACCTGCCCGCCGTTGCGCCCCGAGCCGCCCCAACCGGGTTCATGCGCTTCGAGGAGCACGACGCGTGTGCCACGCTCGGCAAGATGCAGCGCCGTCGACAAACCGGCGTAACCACCGCCCACCACGCAGACGTCGGCATCAACGTCGCCAACGAGCGGTGGCGTCGGTGTTGCGCCGGTCGCGGTCGCGGCCCAGAGCGAAGGTTCGAGAGGAAAGGCTTTAGTCATCACGGTTCTCCGATGGGGCTCGTGGGTCCTCCGCGGTGCGCGCTGCGCATCGACGGAGACGCGCTAAATCGGCCGCAATACGCGGCGCAAAAAATCCTGTGTGCGTGGATGCTGTGGGTCGGTCAGCACGCGCTGCGCCTCACCGCCTTCAACAATCACGCCACCGTCGATGAACAGCACACGATCTGCGACTTCGCGTGCGAAGCCCATCTCGTGCGTCACCACGGCCATCGTCATGCCTTCCTCGGCAAGCGTGCGCATCACCGACAGCACTTCGCCGACCAACTCTGGGTCCAGCGCCGACGTCGGCTCGTCAAACAAAATCGCATCCGGTTGCATCGCCAGTGCGCGCGCAATCGCCACGCGCTGCATCTGCCCGCCGGAGAGCTGCCCCGGCTTCGCGTCCGCTTTGTCGGCGAGGCCCACACGCGCGAGGAGTTCGCGACCGCGCTGTTCGGCTTGCTCGCGCGGCTCACGCTTCACGAACACCGGTCCCTCGATCACGTTCTCGAGCGCCGTCCGATGCGGAAATAAATTGAATCGCTGAAACACCATCGACACATGCGTGCGAATCGACGTGATCGTCGGCGCCGTGCGATCCACGCGAATGCCATCGACGCGAACCTCGCCGCCGTCATACGCTTCAAGCCCGTTGATGCAACGAAGAATCGTCGACTTTCCTGAGCCGGAGGGACCGATGATGCACACCACTTCGCCGCGCGAAATCGTCGCGCTGATGCCGCGTAGCACATGGTTTGTGCCGAAGTGCTTGTGCACGTCGATGAGTTCGATGACGGGAGGCGTGCTCATCACTTCTTCGCCCGACGTTCGAGCCAGCCCACGAACAAAATGAGCGGCACGCTCATTACCAAATACAAGAGCGCCACGAGCGTAAATACCGTCGAATTCTTGAAGGTCGACGAGGCGAGCAT
>JAKPSO010000059.1 GCA_029571495.1 Pseudomonadota bacterium | reverse complement strand
CGCAAACTCGGCGCAATGAAGACCTCGATGCTGCAAGATGTTGAGGCGGGCAAGGGTATTGAGCTCGACGCGTTGGTGGCTGCTGTTTGCGAGATCGGACAGAAAGTTGGCGTCTCGACACCATACACCGACGCGCTGCTTGGGCTGACGCGCCTCATGGCACGTGGTCGGGGACTCTACTGATCTTTCGCTGAGCGGAGAAACGTCGGTTGCGACGGCGCGTTTTGCACCGCGCTCGCGTCTTTACCGATATCGGGCGCATATCGCTCGTAAAACCGGGGGCACCGCACATGAAAAAACTCGAACACGCGCTTATCGATCTACTGCTGTCGGTGACGCTTGGCGTTGCATCAATGTGCGTTTCTGCGCAGAGCGCGAACAGCGGAATCGAGAGCGAACTCGTCGCAGTTCCCGCGCAACAGGGGTTTGTAGTCGACACGACGGGGCAGATCAGCGCGGCGCAGCGAGACGCATTGGTGTCGGAGTTGCGGCAACTGAACGCAAACTCTGGCGCGCAGGTTTTCGTTTTGATCGTCGACCACACCGATCCGGAGCCGATTGAGAGTTACGCGCAGCGCGTGTTCACGACGTGGAAGCCGGGGCGCAAGGGCGTCGACGACGGAGCGCTGCTTGTCATGGCGCTTAACAACAAGACGAAGCGATTGCGGCTACACACGGGCTATGGGCTTGAAGGCAGTGTGCCCGACGTCGCCGCCAAGCGCCTGCTCGCCGAACAGGTACGGCCCGCGCTCGAATCACAAGGCGCATACGCGGCCGCTACGGCCGCCGTGGTCGGCCTGCGGGACCTTGTGGCGAAGGATGGCACGAGACAAACTTCCGACTCCGCAACTAAGCACCGATCCAACAAAGACGCCGAGCTCAAACTTGTGGGCGCGAGCTTCGCACAACTTGTCCCGCTGATCTTCGCGATTGTGGCGTTTGGCCGTCCGCGTTCAAGAATCGTCGCGGCTGTCGTTTGCGCGTTGGCCTGCTTGATGGTTGCGGCGAGCTACTGGTTGCTTCGTGGCGATGATCCGATCACCCCGCTCGCGGCCTTTTTCTGGTTGGCAATTCCGTTGTGGTTGTTCGTCGCCTTTGCTGGCCGCAAGCCGGAAATGAGTCGCTCTTACACGCAACTGCTGCCGCCGATTAAGCAAAAAGATCGCGCCGGTATGTCGGCGAGACAAAGACGTGCACGCGCGCAGGCGGCCAAAGCGAGCGGCGCATCCGTTGCGCGCGTCAAGGCGCGTGTTCCGCCCGTGCTCGCGTATTGGCTTGCCTTGGCGGCGGTTGCAGTGTCGATCATTGGACGGCTTGATGAGCCCATCGCCGAAGTGTTGTTCGTGATGGCCGGGATCTTCAGTTGCGTGTTTGCAATCGTGATGGTCGGGTCAATGATTCGGCAGTTTGGCGCACCGCGGCGCGCCGCCGGCAGCGACGGTGAATCGAGCAGCTACGAAAGTTGGTCGAGTAGTGATTCCGGTGGTTCGTGGGGCGGAGGTGATTCGGGCGGCGGCGATTCCGGAGGCGGAGACTCGGGTGGCGGTGGCGATTCGGGTGGTGGTGGTTCGTCCGAGTAGCTGTGCCAAGCCAACGACATCGCGCAGCGCGCATTGGTGTTGGCGCGGATCGTGGTCGCCGTTATGAACTGTGCGCCTGCACATCCCTATTGCCACCAACTGCACTGCACTTGGTTGGGACCGCACACACGCATCCATTAACGCATACAACGTTGGAGCGAACATATTTCCGATCCTTTGCTGCGGCGTGGATACCTCGCCGGGTTGTTCCCGGAAAGTGATATTTAATTGTGTATAGCTGATATGCGGAGATAGGCAATTGTGTTGATGTCGTGCGATCCCGAGAATTCGCATTTCGCATCATCTCGTAAGGAGTCGCTCTGTGGATCGCCGCAATTTCGTTCGTTTGGTGGGTGGTGGTGTCATCACCGCCGTAACCGTAGGCGCGCTGCCTGGCTGCGCTAGCTTCACTACATTTCCCGCGCAAGCGGTT
>JAKPSO010000046.1 GCA_029571495.1 Pseudomonadota bacterium | reverse complement strand
CTCCTCCACGGGGAGACACAAGTAGTTGAGGTCAATGCCATCGGGCTGCACCGACCCATCCATGAGCGCGCGTGTGCGATCATAGTTCCAACAGGCGAAGCTAAGTTTGAGTTTGGACATGCGGAACCGATGGTGAAGTGTGTTGATGCGATTGACGCAGTTTACGAGACACGGTGACTCCTAACGTAGGAGCGGCTTGCCGCGACAGCCATGCGCTAATGCACGTCGCCACGCTGCCACGTTGTCGCGGCAAGCCGCTCCTACAATTCCGCCGGGCTGCTACTCGGCTGCTTCATCCCAAACGTACTTCGTTTTGTAAGCGCGCCAATCCGTCGTTTTCGGAACGATGGATTGGAACGCGCAGACGTCTTCCGGAACGGCCGCATCACCCGTGCCAATCGCAGGCTGCCCGGCCTTGAACGCGCGGACAGCGTCAACCATTTGAGTGCGGAACTCGACGATCGCTAGGTCGCTCGCGCCTAGACGATCGCGGGTTCGATCCGCAATGGGCCCCATCGAAATCCACATCGCAGCGTCTTGGTTTGGAATGCCGTTGATGCCCGTGAAGTTTCCGGCTTTCATGGCAGCACGATCCTGCCAGAAGAGGTTGTCGAGGTTGCGAAGCGGTCGATACGTTTTGTCGAGGTCCACGCCAACGGTTTGCCCGAGGAACTTCCGCCACGTGGCGGTTTCCGGCGTGTGCGCGGGGTGGCCCCAGCCGATGAAATAGAACGCCGTTGTCGTGTCGTCCATCGGTACATTGATGTTCGCGACGTTGTACAAATTGTTGGGCGGAATCAGCACCGCATTGGGAGCCACAAACACCGTGGTTCGGATGTAGTCGGTCTCCGCGGCGTTGTTGATAGGTCGACGAATCGCCGCGTAGCGAAAGCCGTAAGGCGTGCGCTCGGCCTGCAACCGTGGCGCTTTGTCGGTGGATGGACGTAACCATTGCTTGTCCGTCGCCTTCGCGCCGTCAACCCGTGCGGGCACCATGTCAGACGAGTGCAGACTGGAGCTGTGTGCCGAGTCGATCGCACCTTCAAGAATCTGCGCCCAGTTGCATGGCAGCACCACCTTGGCGATGGTCACGCGCGTGTCGGCGGTTGGTGCCCATGCCGGCGGGCGAAACTTAGGCATCGTCGCGCTGCCGTAGTCCGGTCCCATGTAGGTCCATACGAAACCGCCCCATTCTTGTACGGGATAAGACCGGTGCTTGACCTTATCCTTCATCGGGCTGTCAGCGGGCTCAGACACCATCTCGACGATGTTGCCCTTCACGTCCATTTTCCAACCGTGGTAGAGGCAACGCAGACCGCAGTCTTCATTGCGGCCAAAAACGAGCGAGGCGCGGCGATGCGGACAATATTCATCCATCACACCCACGGTGCCGTTGGTGTCACGAAACACCACCAAGTCTTCGCCGAACATTTTTGCTTTGACCGGAGGGCCGTCGGGCTCGCTCACTTCTTCAATGAGACAGACTGGCATCCAATGTCGACGCATGAGCTGGCCCATCGGCGCATCGCCTTCAACGCGACACAGCAGTTCGTTTTCTTCGGGTGTGAGCATGGGTGTTCCTTTGCGCTGCTTGTTCGCACGGATCGGTGTGGAATTGGCTGCCGATTATACTTAGTGGACTAAGAAAACGTATGCTTGAATTCGTTAATCGCGCGCCGCGCTGAGGCAGTGCAACGAGCTAGCATCTGTCACGACGTCAACCACCTCCAAAACCGCCGAGGAACGCCGCTAGTGTCCGAAAGCCACGAACTCGCCGCGACACCAGACGAAGTGTTCATCCGCGTCACCGTCTCTCAGAAGCGCGAACTCGCGAAGGGCACGTTTTTCTTCGAGTTGAAGCCCAGCGAAGGCGGTGAGCCTCTGCCCGTCTTTACCGCCGGATCGCACATCACGGTTGTCACGCCGAGCGGCGCACGCCGTAATTATTCGCTGTGTGGCGACCCCAACGATTCACGCACGTATCAGCTTGCAATCAAGCGCGATGCCAAGGGCCGCGGTGGTTCGATCAGTATGGCCGACGACGTCGTGCAGGGTGCCACACTTCAGATCAGTACGCCGAGCAACAACTTCGCGCTCGCCGAACGCGCAAAAAAATTTCTATTCATCGCGGGCGGGATCGGCATCACGCCGATTCTTTCGATGATGCGACACCTACAACATGGTCCGCTGGCAGACGCGTTCAATTTGATCTATTGCACACGCGACGCAGAGAGCACTGCGTTCGCCCACGAGTTGCAGCGAGAGTTTCCGGGACGTGTAACGCTTCACCACGATCACGGCGACGCGAAGAATGCGTTTGATTTTTGGCCGCTCTTGGAGCGTCCGACGGGTGCACACATCTACTGCTGTGGCCCGAAGGCGTTAATGGACGCCGTCGCTGACATGTCTGGCCATTGGCCCTCCGGCAGCGTGCATTTTGAGAGCTTCGGTGTCGACGCCAGCAAGTTCTCCGAGAACGTTGCGTTCGATGTCGTGTTGAATAAGTCGGGGCGAAAGGTGCACGTGAGCGCGCAGCAAACGGTGCTCGAAGCGCTTCGGTCGGACGGTTGCACAGTGCGCAGTTCGTGTGAGAGCGGCACCTGTGGATCGTGCAAGACTGTGCTGGTTTCAGGGGATGTTGAGCACCGCGACATGGTGCTGAGCGAGACCGAACGCGAGAGTCAGATCATGGTCTGCGTGTCTCGCGCACGGTCAGGCGAGCTGGTACTCGACTTGTGAATTCGACAGCTCCACTACGCATCGGCGTGCTCGGCCTCGGACGCGCGTTTACCTTGATGTTGCCGACATTTGCGCAAGACAATCGTGTGCGCCTCGTCGCGGCATTCGATCCAGTTGTTCCGGCTTGCGAAAGGCTGGCCGCCGATTTTGGCGCGACGATTCATTGCTCGCCGGACGCCTTGTGCGCGGACAACAATGTTGAACTCGTCTACGTTGCCACACCGCACCAAATGCACGCCGCGCACGTGGAACTGGCGGCTGCGGCGGGCAAGCATGTGCTGCTCGAAAAGCCTATGGCCATAACGCTTGCAGAGTGTGATCGCATGATCGAAGCGATGCACAACGCCCAGCGAAGTCTGATCGTCGGGCCGAGCCACAGCTTTGATGCGCCGGTCCTCAGGGCGCGCGAGATCATCGACTCGGGCGTGGTGGGCCGCGTACGCATGATCAACGCGCTGAACTTCACCGATTTTTTGTATCGACCACGCCGCCCCGAAGAGTTGCAAACCGAGCAG
>JAKPSO010000281.1 GCA_029571495.1 Pseudomonadota bacterium | reverse complement strand
CCCATCAAAATGATCAAGTAAATCGGGGTGGTGATGGCGAGGATGTCGAGCATGGGAGTGGCGTGAGAGTACCGATCAAGTCTACCGTTCGGCGCGCGTGCGCCACGTCGCAGGCGGCAACCCAACGAGTTTTTTGAAGGTGCGATTGAACGCCGCTGGGCTTTCGTAGCCAACTGCTGTTGCAATTTGGTCGACGGATATGCGCGATTCATCCAGCGCACGACAAGCGACATTCATTCGCCAGCGCGTGACATAACTCATAGGGCTCAGGCCGAGAGATTCGGAAAACCTCGCCGCAAAACGCGACGGCGACATCGACACTTCGCTCGCTAGTCGATTAACCGACCAGTCAGCACCGGGACTCGCGTGCACAGCCGCAATCGCGCGGCCAACGATCGGATCTTTGATCGCCCTCAACCAACTCACGACATGACTTGGCGCGGCGTCCACGCAAGCACGTATCGCCTCGGCGCAAAGCACTTCCACCAATCGTTCGACAACGTAGGTACTGCCCGAGGACGATCGCGCGATCTCGTTCGCTATCAGTCGCGCGACCCCGGACAAATTGTGAAGTTCACCGGACTGCGCTAGCGATGCATGTAGGACCGGTGGCAGCGCTGCAAGCAACGGGTTGAAGTCAGCGTACCGCAACAAAAAAACGCCGCAGATCAGCGACGTATCGGCGCTGCGGCCAACAATCTCGGGGCGACGTTCGTTTTGTTTGCCGCCAAGCAATGCGGCAATCGGTTGCGCTGCTCCACGCTGCCCTACCGCCAGCCGATGCGGCGCGCCACCAAAACACACCGCCATATCGCCGGCCTTCAGCAACACACTTTCCGAGCGGCCCAGACGGATTTCGCAATGCCCATATTCGACGAGATGAAACGCAACTGCGTGCGTATTTCGTGGCAATTTGAGGAGCGTGTTGAGTTCATTGCGTCCGGGGACGGATACCGCCCATGGACCCGCGTAGCTCTCGCGCAGCAGCAGCGTACCCGTTACTTTTAACGCACGTATGGCATCGTCAAGTATGCGTTCTCTTGTACTGCTTTCAGTTGTTTCTGCAAACATTTACACACTTTTAGTCATTGTTACTACTGCCTTACGTTTATAGCATGCATATCGTCAAATCACTCGAAAGGTGTCACAGATGTCGCAAAACGTTCCCGCATTGACCATGATTGGTCTCGACCTCCTAATGATCGTTTACACGCTCTGGGCGCTCTCAGGTGGGACCGCACTCGCGAGGCGTGGTCCGATCATTCTGCTGTCGATGTTGCTGTGGCTCGGAGCATTGCATGTTGGGCTCTACACGCAATCGCTCTTTCCCGCACATATCTCAGGGGAGATTTTTCTCGCTGTGATTTTCGTCGCCGTCGGCATGGTTGGAGTGCTCTTGTTTGCCATTCCGGCTTTGCGCACAATGCTTTGGCAGCTCGAGCAACGGCAATTGCTGTTGTTGCAGGGCGTTCGCGTTTTCTTCGGTGCCACGTTTCTCATGCAGGCTAGCACCGGAGTGTTGCCCGCGGCGTTTGGAATTCTCGATGGCTATACACACATTGGTGCGGGCTTTTTCGGATTGATCGCCGCGTATTCGCTTGCAACCGGGGTGCAGGGCGAACGTCGCGCGTGGTTCGCCAATTTGTTCGGATTAGCCGACATTCTCATCGTCGCCAGCACGTTAGCACTCGTGCTGTTGCCGCAAATCGGTCCGCATCACCCGATGATGTACGCCGTGTTTTTTCCAGCCCCCTTGTGGCTATGGTTTCACGTCGTTTCGATCTTGAAATTGTTGCGTCGTGAACCAACTCACACGCTTCCTGCAGTGGCCTGATCTCGTCGCATCCAATGGAGAAAGTCATGAAACCACTTGTTACCCTTTTGTTAGCGGCGTTAACCGCGCTGGCGATCACCGCATGCAGCGGATTAAACGCGGCGCTAAGCGGCAGCCCCTTTGTTCTAAAGACTGTCGTGGGGACGGTTGACCCATATTTTCACGGCCCGGGCATCGATGGAACACGCTTTGAAAAAATCACTGACCGCATCTACACGTATCAGTGGAATTGGTATCGTAATATCGTCATCGTCACTGAAGTTGGGCTCGTTGTCATTGATCCCATGAACGGGGAGATGTCAAGCGCGCTGAGCAAGGAACTTGCCAAGCACTTCCCCGGCGTGAAGGTGGATACGCTCATCTACTCGCACTACCATCTGGATCACACAGGCGGCGGGGCAGCACTTTCGCCTACGCACGTTATCGCGCACGAAAAGTGTCCGACCTACTGGAATGCGGTCGAGCACACAACGGTGCTTGAGCCGACGCGCTATATCGCGGGCGACACGACGCTAATCATTGGTGGCGTAGAAATTCGCGCGCTGTACATGGGACTTTCACACACTGATACGTTGTACGCATTTCACTTTCCCTCCGAACGTTTACTGTTCACCGCTGACCTCGGGCTCGTGAGAACCATGGCCCCGGATGGCGTACCCGATCGTTACGCGCCGGGTTATCTGGCCGCGATGAACCGCCTGCTGACGCTCGACTTCGACACCTTCGTCCCTTCACATTTCGGATACGGCAACAAACAAGACTTAGCCGACTGGCGCGACATGATGGAATCGGGCCGAAAACTGGCGCACGAGGCGATACGCTCTGCGGGTTCCGTCGGATTGCGAGAGGATCAAATGGGCAAATATTTTGACGCCGTGTACTACCCGATGCGCGAGAAGTACGGGCACTGGCACGGATTCGATCAGATGTTTGTTCTGAACATCGTTCGCGATCTGATTGGGGAAGCTTTGGGTCACTGACCTTGAATCGGGCTCAACGGTAATACCTGCGCAAATCGAAACAGGGCAGCCGCTTCCGTGCTATCGTCTGTGTCCACCTAAAACGCCCGGCCAACTTACCCGGACGTTGTTCACGAGGAGAACAGTATGCCCGGCCTATTGCCTAATGTCGACCCGAATGGGTTACTTGAATTTTCGGTGGTCTACACGGACCGTTCGCTGAACCACATGTCGAAACGCTTCGGCGGTGTGATGCGCGAAATATCTCGCA
>JAKPSO010000037.1 GCA_029571495.1 Pseudomonadota bacterium | reverse complement strand
GTTGGCGGCTTTGAGGTCGCGAATAAACAACGTGATATCGGACTCGTACATGATGGGCTCGGTAAGTGCTTGGTTTGAGTGAATTTTAGGCGCTTTCGGCGAGGCGCGTCGAACGACTAAGCGCACGCCTAGTTTTGCGTCGGCGCGCCTTGCATTTTGTCCGCCCGCCGCGTTCCCGCGTACAACTCAAATTCGAACAAACGGCAATCCAGCGCGCCGTTGAACAGCGGCGTTTTCTTCGACGGTTTGAAGCCGATGCCACTCGGTAGTCCGCGATCCGCAGTGATGAAGCAAGCCTTCCAACCGGCCATTGTCTTCTTGAGCCACGTTCCGACGTGCGGATACCATGCCTTCAGGTCGGCGAGTTCGTTCAAGCGCTCGCCGTACGGCGGGTTGGTGAGCAGCAGTCCGCTTGCTGCGGGTGCGACGCAACGCTCCATCGGCATATTGGTAAGTGAAACTGCATCGGCAGTAGCGTCGCCGCCAACATTTTGCAAATGTCGCCGCGTCGTTTCAACCGCCTCAGCGCTGACGTCGTTGCCAAACAATAGTCCGGGCGCGAGCGGCTTGGCGGCTGCCGCGGCCTCGGCTCGCATCGCCGAAAACGCCGCAGCATCATGGGCCCGCAGCTTCTCGAACGCGAACGGCCGTTGGCCGCCGGGCGCAAGATTCATTGCGATCATCGCCGCTTCGGTGAGGATCGTGCCGCTGCCGCACATGGGATCGAATAGCGGCATTTGGCCATGCCAACCCTTGAGAGCCAGCATCCCTGCTGCGAGATTTTCGCGTAGCGGCGCCGACAAGCCTTCGCGCCGATAGCCGCGCTTAAAGAGCGCTTCGCCCGCGAGATCCAGATACACCGTCGCTTTGTACGCGGTCAAAAAAACATGAATGCGCATGTCGGGCATGCTGGTGTCCACGGAGGGACGAGAGGCCATTGCCGCACGGAATCGGTCTACGATGGCGTCCTTTACACGCAGCGTGACGAACTCAAGGCTCGTGACCGGAGAACGAATCGCATCAACCTGCACGCGAATGGTTTTGTCGGCGGAGAACAGATGCGGCCAATCGATCTCGCGCGCGAGTTTGTAAATTTCCTCTTCATGGCGATACTCAGCTTCGGCTTGTTGCCACAACACGCGACTCGCCAACCGACTCCACAGGCACACGCGGTATCCGAGCAAAAACGGGCCTTGAAACGCCACACCACCGTCGGTCGGGCCGATGTGCAGCGCGCCGAGACGCTCCAGCTCGTAGCACAGCGGCTCTTCCAAACCACGCGGGCACGGCGCAAAGAACTTCTGCGTGCGCTCCGGGATGGGCTTGGCTTTGATCGAGAGCGTCGGCTTTGGAGTAGGCATGGCCTATTTACTTTCTCAGGCGACAGCCGTCGCCAATCGCGTCGCGCCAGACGTGCACACAAACCACGTTCGGAAACGTCGGTTCTACCGCGCGCCAAATGAACGCGCAAAGATTTTCCAACGTCGGAGTACCAAGGCCTGCGATCTCGTCGAGGTAATGATGGTCAAGCTTTTCGCGCAGGGTGTTTAAGTGTGCGCGCAGAAACCCCAAGTCACTGACCATTCCCGTCGCTGGATCCGGCGTTCCCGCAAGCGCAACTTCGCAGTAGTAAGTGTGACCGTGAATGCGGCGTGAGCCTTCCGCTTCGATTTCGCGACGTAGTGTATGCGCGGCGTCGAAGAAGAAACGCTGAGTAATTTCGTATTGCATGAATGAATTATCGGATGCCGATGACTTTGTGCGCCTGCACGGAGAGTCGCCACTGCGGATTCTGCATGCACCAGTTGATTGCAAACTGTGTGTTTTCGATGCGCTGCGGGCCGTCCATCGGCTGCACGAAATGATGTTCGAAGTCGAGCGCTGCAAGGTACGCCATGTCGAGCGGCTGCGGCACGACGACCTTCAACTCTTGGCCGCGCAATTGAAGCAGCGGAGCGCCCGCTTTCGGGCTTACACATATCCAGTCGATGCCATCCGGCGCGACGATGCTGCCGTTGGTTTCGACGGCGATCTCGAATCCCTTTGCGTGAAACGCATTAACGAGCGCGGCATCGAGTTGCAGCAGCGGCTCGCCGCCCGTGCAAACAACCAACGGCATTCCCGCGCGTTGCGCCGGCCATTCGCTCGCAACAACGTCCGCTAAAGCTTCGGCACTTGCAAATTTTCCGCCGCGCGTGCCATCAGTGCCAACGAAATCGGTGTCGCAGAATTTACAGATCGCAGTGTCGCGATCGCGCTCCAATCCGCTCCATAAATTGCAACCGGCAAATCGACAAAACACCGCTGGACGACCGGCGTTGGCGCCCTCGCCTTGCAGTGTGTAGAAAATTTCTTTGACCGAATACGTCATCGCGCTGCCCAGCGCTCGAATCCGGCTTTACGAAGTGCGCACGCCGGACACTCGCCGCAGCCATAGCCCCATGCATGTTGAGTGTCGCGAACGCCGTGGTAACACGTGTGCGTGTGCTCGACGATGAGGTTTGTGAACGCAGCGCCGCCAAGCGCTTCGGCCAGCGCCCACGTATCGGCTTTGTCGATCCACATGAGCGGCGTCTCGATGCGCAACCGCTGATCGAGCCCCAGCGATAGCGCCACTTGCATCGCCTTCATCGTGTTGTCGCGACAATCCGGATAGCCCGAAAAATCGGTTTCGCACATTCCACCGACGAGTACCGTCAACCCACGGCGATAGGCAATCGTCGCCGCAAACGTGAGAAACAGCAAATTACGTCCGGGCACGAAAGTGTTGGGCAGTCCGTTCTTTTCGTAGGCGATCGCGACGTCGCGCGTGAGCGACGTGTCGCTGATCTGCCCAAGCACCGCGAGGTCCACAACGTGGTCGTCGCCGAGCTTCGCTCCCCACTGCGGAAATTGCGCACGAATTTCACGAAGCGTTTCGAGGCGCACGTCCATCTCCACGCGATGGCGCTGCCCATATTCAAAACCAACGGTTTCTACATGCGCAAAACGCGCTAGCGCCCACGCGAGGCAGGTCGTCGAATCCTGACCGCCAGAGAAAAGAACCAGTGCGCGCTGCGCGTTGTCCGCCGCGCTCATCTAGAACGGTTTCAAAACCACGAGAATCACGATGGCGAACAAAGCGAAAACGGGTAGTTCGTTCACGATGCGATACGTGCGCTCGGCCAACGAGTTTCGCCCAGCAGCGAACGCACGCATCTGCACGAAGCACCATGCGTGAAAGCCCATCAAGAACAGCACGGCAACGAGTTTCCACATGAGCCACTTGCCGCCAATGCCGTAGCCGAGCCATAGCCACGTGCCAAAGACGATGCTCAAGACTGCGCCCGGAGTCATGATCCCCCAGAACAGTTTGCGCTCCATGATTTTGAAGCGTGCGTCGCCACGGTTGTCGCCTTCGACGAGCGCTTGTGTGTGATACACAAAGAGACGCGGCAAATAAAAAATCGCCGCCATCCACGTGATCACGAAGATGATGTGAAGTGACTTAATCCAAAGCATTTCAAGCTGCCTCAAAGTGAACGACTCGTTTGACGGCGGCCTTCAGCTCCATCAATCGACCGTGAAAAAAATGGCCTGTCCCAGGAAAAACTGTAACTGGAAGCCCTTGTGGCCGCGCCCACGCAAACACGTCAGCAAGCGGCACGACGTCGTCCTCATCGCCATGAATGACGATGGTGTCTTTCGCCACTTCCGGGATCGCGAAGCGACTCACGGCGGGCGCGATCAGGACAAGCATCTTCGGCTGCGAACGTGCAAGCAACTGAGTTTGCACGAAACAGCCAAATGAAAAACCCGCGGCTACGAGCGGCAATGTCTCACCCACCTGCGTCCGCGCCCACGAGAGCGCTGCGGCGGCATCCTCGGTCTCGCCCATGCCGTCGTCGAAGCTTCCTTCGCTTGCGCCCACGCCGCGAAAGTTAAAGCGCATCGTGGCGAAGCCTAGCTCGGCAAAGGCCTTGTGCAACGTTTGCACCACTTTGTTGTCCATCGTTCCGCCGAACTGCGGATGCGGATGGCAAATCAACGCGAGCCCCTTCGGGGCACCGTGCGGTGGAATGTGAAAGGCGATTTCCAACGCGCCCGCTGGGCCGTTGATCACTTTGGGAAAGGGAGAAGACATGCCCCGATTTTAGGTGGTTATTCCAAATCAATACGATACGTTGTTGCTCCACCTTGCCGTGCCAGCGCACCGTCTGCGCCGTCGCGCCTAGTCTCCCATTGATTTGGAAATAGAACTAGCTGCTACCAACGACCGTGTTGTCGAAAGCTGCTTCGCCGCCGGTGGGTGTGACGAATCGCCACAGCAGCAAGGTCGTCGCGACGAATGGCCAGAAGATCACGATCGTCCGCGTCAGGCCATTCAAATGCAGCAAGTGGCCGTAGTTCCAGCTAAAGATCGACAGCGGCGCTTTTGCGGCCACCATGTCCGGAAGCAAAAGCATGATCAGCACGCCAGAGAGCAACGCAATGCTCGCCAGCACAGACTTCGCACGCCGCGGC
>JAKPSO010000023.1 GCA_029571495.1 Pseudomonadota bacterium | reverse complement strand
CATGCACACGCACCGAACGTTGCTGCATAACTGCATCGCGTCGGCCATGTGGTTGGATGTACGCACCGGCGACACGAGCTTGGTGGCGGTGCCGATGTTTCACATTACGGGGCTCGTGATTGGGCTGTTGACGACCATTCGTGCGGGAGGAAAGATTGTGTTGTTGCCGCGCTGGGACCGGCAGCAAGCGGCGCACGCCATTGCCAAACACCGCGTGACGCATTGGGCCAACATTCCGACCATGGTCATGGATTTGTTGGGCGACAAGAGCCTCGACGCGGTCGATCTTTCGAGCCTTCGATACATCGGCGGTGGCGGCTCGGCTATGCCCGAGGCGGTTGCCGCCGATCTGCAACGCCGACTTGGATTGGTCTACGTTGAAGGCTACGGCTTAACCGAAACTTCCGCGCCTACGCACACCAATCCGCGCCACGCGCCGAAGCGACAATGCCTCGGCATACCGTACGTGAGCACGCACGCAAAGATCATCGATCCGGTGACGCTGCAAACACTGCCCACGGGCGAAGTCGGTGAGATCGTGGTGCGCGGTCCGCAGGTGTTTACAGGTTATTGGAACCAACCCAGCGCAACGGCGCTAGCGTTCGCGGACATCGAAGGCGAGCGCTACTTTCGTACCGGAGATTTGGGTCGCGTCGATGATGACGGCTATTTCTACATCGCGGATCGGCTTAAGCGCATGATCAACGCGAGCGGCTTTAAGGTGTGGCCTGCGGAGGTCGAAGCGTTGTTGCACCACCATCCAGCCGTGCAAGAAGCGTGCGTCATTTCCACGCGCGACGCTTACCGTGGCGAGAGCGTGAAAGCGGTGATCGTTTTGCGCCAAGGCTTCGACGGCCAGGTCACGCCCGACGACATCATCGCGTGGTCGCGTGAACACATGTCGGCCTACAAGTACCCGCGACAGGTTGAATTCGCGACCGCGCTGCCGCGAAGCGCGTCGGGCAAGCTCATGTGGCGCACGCTACAAGCGGAGCAGGACGCCCGCGATGGCCTCAACACTTCGGTAACAAACCCGCACTAATTTTCACGCCCTAGAACGACACAACACCAAACGCACAATGCTTAAGGAGACAACAGCCATGATTCGCTCTAACCGCCGCCGCGTCGCGCACGCCCTTCTCGCCACCCTCGCCTGTAGTGCCCTCGGCGCTAGTGCCCCCACGTGGGCACAGGAATCGCAGGCAAAGATCATCGTCGGCTTCCCCGCCGGTGGCTCGTTTGATGTGATCGCTCGTCTTCTCGCCGAGAAGATGAAGACTGAGCTCAATCGCCCGATCTTGGTCGATAACAAACCGGGCGCGGGTGGTCGCATCGCCGTTGACGCGCTCAAGGCATCTCCTGCGGACGGCAGCGTGATGATGCTGGGGCCCGACGCGTTGACCGCGCTCTATCCGTTCACCTTCAAGAAGCTCAACTACGATCCGAAGAAAGACATTGTTCCCGTCGGCACCGTTGCCGAGTTTGCCTTCGCCTTCGCCGTCGGCACCGAACCAAAGGTGAATACATGGGCCGAGTACGTGACGTGGGCCAAGGCCAATCCACAAAAGGCGAACTACGGCATTCCTGCGCTCGGCGCGCCACACCACTTCTACGGCATGGTGCTCGGCGACGCCATTGGCGTACCGATGCAAAACGTACCATTCCAAGGTAGCGCACCGATTGCGATGGCGTTGATGGGCGGACAGATTAGCTCCAGCATCGACGTCGCAAGCAGCATGGTGGAAAACCATCGCGCGGGAAAAATCAAAATCTTGGCCGTCACTTCCGACAAGCGCATTAGCCAAACGCCGGAAGTGCCCACCTTCGCCGAACTGGGTTTCGCCAACGTGACGGGCACGGGCTTTAACGCGCTTTACGCACCTGCTGGTACGCCGGCCGCGGCTATCGCTGCGTGGAACAGAGCACTCGCGAAGACGATGACGTTGCCCGAAGTAAAAGAGAAGCTCGCGAACATGGGCTTCATTCCAGTCGGCAAATCGACACAGGAATTGATTGATCGTCAAAACGACGCGGCGAAACGATGGGAGCCCGTGATTAAGGCTTCGGGTTTTGTCGCGGACTAAGGCGTGCAAAGTTGCTGCCATGCTGGGGTGATTGAAGGCGTGTCCTAAACTCGAAGCACCATGGACATTGCAAAAATTCAAATGACCCCGGCTTACCGCATCGTCTCTGACGATCTGCGGAGCCGCATTGTGCGCGGAGAGGTGCAGGAAGGCGAGCCCTTCCCGATTGAGGCCGATCTTGCGAGCCGCTTCGGCGTGCATCGGTCCACGATCCGCGAAGCGTTGCGCGTTCTGGAGCAAGAAGGGTTGCTGCGTCGTGTAGGCAAACGTCTCGTTGTCACCGTGCCTAGCCACAGCGCGCTGGCCGGTGCAGCGGAGCGGGCGCTGCGCATGCATCAGGTGACTTATCGCGACGTGTGGGAGGTCGCCAACACGCTTGAGCCACTCTGCGCGCAATTGGCCGCCGAGCGCATTAGCGACGCCGAACTGACGCGGCTTGATACCAATCTGCAGCAGACTGCCAAGCTCGTCACAAACGGTGAATCGCCCGTCGCGGCGACTATTGAGTTTCAGTCTCTCATCGCAGAGGCCACGCGAAATCAAGCGCTCTTGTTGGCGCGCGCGCCGGTGAGTCTGTTGATGCTCTCCGGCTACGCAACGATTGCTCCGGCGCTGCCACAATCAGGCCCGCGCCTCCTCGAAGCGCATCGCCACGTGCTCGATTCGCTGCGACGCCACGACGTTGAATCCGCCGTCTCTTGGACGCGCAAACACTTGGCCGATCATCGACGGGGATTCGAAGTGGCGGGGCTGGATTTTGATTCGGTGATTCCAGTACCGAGCTAGCGCGCTGCTCGCGTCAGTATGCCCCGCTACTTGCGAGCAGCCGCCGTCAATTCATTCAGTAGAAACAAGTAACTGGATGCGGCTTTCGGTTTGTGGCAGGCGAGGCACTCAGCTTGGTTCACACTCTTGCGAATTTCGCGTTTCGCGTCGAAGACCGCGTAGTTCCAGTTCTCGTTTCGCAGCACCGATGGGACGTCTCGTCCCCAGCCGGCCTCGCGCGCCATCGCGGTGTAAGAGCGCACTTGGTTCGGTATGAAGTTGCCATCGCTGCCCTTGGTTGGGTTGCCGTCGGCATCGAGCTTCGCCTCGTACGTCACAAGGTAGATGCCGGAGCCATCAGGGAGCGGCTTACCAGTCGCGGCTGCCGCGAACGCGACGTTGCTCGCGTAGTAGTGTGTCACTACTTTCCCATCGGCGTCGTTCTTCACGAGATAGCGTTTGAAGCCCCGCTCAAAACTACTCGGCAACGTGACGTTGGTTCGCGAGGTCGTATCGAGCAGGGCAGATTTCGCACTCGACGGTGCGGGCGGTAGCGCCGAAAAGTGCGTCGCGAGACGGGCAAGCTCCGCGCCATCAAGCTGCTCAGCAATGGGTTTCATGATGTCGCTCTTGCGACTGCCATCACGAAACGATTCCAACTGATTTGTCAGATACGCCGCGCGTTGCCCGGCAAGATTTGGAATGTGGTCGGCCACGCTCACGCCGTTCATGCCGTGACAAGCGGCACACACCGTCCCCACACGCTCCTTGGCCGTATCTGTCTCAGCAGCGAACGTGGGTAGCGCCAATATGCCAAGCGCCAGGACCTGCAACAACACCTTCATTCGAGCCTCCTGTGACCGCCGCGGCGCGACGACTACAGGCGTATCTTGTCAGGCGTTGAGCAAGGCGTCAATTCGCGAACTGCTATGCAGCCGCCGCGTCAAGCCGTAGCTCCATGAAAACGCTATGCGGGTCTTCTTTGTAATCTGCGAACGGCCCCGAATATTCGAATCCAGCGCTGCGATAGAGTTGCTGCGCGACGCCGAACGCAGGATGCGACCCGGTCTCAAGGCTCAACAATTGGTAGCCGCGTTGCTTTGCCGTCTCGACAATGCGACCCAGCACCATGCGGCCGGCACCGCGACCACGCAGCGCTTTGGGCGTGCGCATGGACTTCACTTCGCCGTGCGTTGGTGAAAGCGCCTTAAGGGCACCACAACCCAGCAACACGCCCTCATCCCAGACCGTCCAGAAAGTGATTTCCGGCACACGTAGTTTGGCGAGATCGAGCGCGAACACTTTGTCAGCGGGAGAAAGTTCGTGCATGTTGGCGAGGTGTTCGCGCAAGAGCGCGTGAACTTCGGGACGCGATAAATCGTCGATTTCAATGTGCATAGCGTGAGCGAGAAAATAGTTGCGAGTGACCAGAACAGTGCGCCAACAAAGCAACTAGCGCGCCACAATCGCCCAACGTTCATGGTCGCGCCAGCGACCGCCGATCTTGAGGTATTTCGGCGAATAGCCTTCCTTCTTGAAGCCGCAGGCGCGCACCAGCGCGATCGATGCGGCGTTCGTTGGCTGAATATTTGCCTCAACGCGGTGCAACTTAAGCACCGAAAAAGCATGGCGTACCACGGCACGCAGTCCTTGCGTCATGTACCCCTTACGTTCGAAACCAGAAAACGCGTAATAACCGAGATAGCCGCTCCGGAACGCGCCGTAAATCACGTTGGTCAGATTGATCGCGCCCACAAGTTCGCCCGTCGAGCGAAGCAGCACCACGAAGCCGAAATGCGCCTGGTTATCAAAACGCGCGAAATATTGCGCGAACGCCCGCGCATCGCTCGGCGCGTTGACCCAGCCCGAATGCAAAGCCTTGCTCGCGCGCGCGGCGGCGACAAACGCTTCTTTGTCCTCAATGCGCAGAGGCCGAACCTCCACCATGCGGTTCAGTGGTCCCACGCGACGCATCGGCGATTAATTGGCAGGAAAGCGATTGAGCTTCGCGAGTTTGGCATTCCAACTGTCGATGGACGACTTGTCAGAAACGCCCGTCATTGTGATGCTGACTAAATATCCCTTGCGTTCATAGCTCAACGATGGGAACGGGGAAACGTCCGCTTTCGCGACTGTGTGAACTGCCTTGTCCGGGTCGTTCGGCATGCTCTTCCACGTCGTGCCTGGTGGGTTCGACATCTTGCGCCACGCCTCAGCGGTGGGCGCTGGGTTGACACCCGCGTCGATCCACAGCTTCACGGCCTGCCCGTCGTAGCGGCAGCCTTTGCCAAGCATGCCCTTTTCGGGCACTCCCGCCTGAAACTTCTGCCCGAGCTGTGCCGAAAGGTAGTCAGCGCTGAACGGACATTGCTCAATGGAACCGCTTTGCGCGAACGCGGTAGCGGCCAAAAATGCGCCCGCGATAGGGGCCAGAAGAAGACGATTCATGGGATATGAAAACAATGGTTGAGCGTCCAAAACCTGTCATCGCGAATCTGGTGCATCCACGGCAGGATCGAACGAAAATGTTAATTCAACCCATGCGCAAATGTCGATGGTAAGAGGGTCGCTCGCTGGCCTAAAACCACATGTCGCCGATGCACCGACCATCGCGCGGCAAGTCGTCAAACTTGTCGAGCCCGTCAAAGTGGTCAATCGGCAGCTTCGCGATGGGGCCAGGCTCGGTGAGACGCAGGTTCACTGCAATTCGCCTGCGCCCGTCGTCACCTGGCCGCTGCGCGCGCCAATGTGAAACACATCCGCAATTTGGGCAGAAATGAAACTCGATGGATTTGCCACGAATGTAGGCATTGGTCAGCCCGAGCGTGTGAATACCTTCGTCCTCGTAGTCATACGCCCACAACACCCCGTAGCGCCGGCACACGGTGCAATTGCACGCAGTCGCCGACTCCGGCACGCCGCGAAACGTCCATTTAACTGAACCACAGTGACAAGAACCTTCGATCATATTTTGGCTCCAAATAACGCCCATCTAACGATGTAAGAAGGGCCAAATTCACACAAATATCAGTACTAGCCAGGGATATCAGGCTCAACTAAGTGCGCCAGTTGCGCCATCGACTCTTGCCAGCCTAGATAGCACATTTCGACGGGTATCACTGCGGGAATGCCACTCTGGGTAATGTTGACTTCGGTGCCACACAAAACTTTCTTCAACTGGACGGTGACTAACATTTCGCCGGGCAGATTGGGATCGTCGAACTTGTCGGTGTATCGAATTTTTTCGAAGGGCACCAGCTCCAAATATTCGCCGCCGAACGAATGACCGTTGCCAGTCGAAAAGTTCTTGAACGACATCTTGAACGTGCCGCCGACTCTCGCGTCAAGGTGATGCACCGTGCATGTGAATCCGTACGGTGGCAACCACTTGGTGAGCGAGTCGGCATCGATAAATGCCTTGTAGACCTTCTCTGGCGTAGTGCGAAGTACGCGATGAATGTGAACAGTGCCAGTCATGGTCAATCTCCGGTTCGTCGTTAAATCTTTGCGCCGTGATCGCGGAGCGTTGAGTGAACTTGCGGCACTTCGCTACGGCAACGGATCTCGAATGGTATAGACCACTGAGAATATTTTCCATCCCTGTTCCGTGCGCACCAACTGCCACAATTCCTTGCCCCAGTTGGAGACCTTACCGCTGGAGACGTACTCGTAGTCGAATGCAACCGACGCCACCTCACCGTCGGTGTCGACCGTCACGTTCGCGATCTTTTCTTCCTCGATGGATGTGCTCGCCACGACCGAATCTATCAGCGCGACAAAGTTGTTGCCGGGGACCGGACGCGCCTTGATCGCCTGCGGGCGTTCGCGCTGAATCGCGGCGAGCTTTGCATCGTCCACCACGGCTTGCCACCCAATCGCTTCAGGCCTGC
>JAKPSO010000016.1 GCA_029571495.1 Pseudomonadota bacterium | reverse complement strand
TTGCCATCGCCGTCGTCGGCGCCGAACAGATTGGCGCCCTTCTTCGCATCGACCAGCGAAACGTGCAGATGCATCGCTGAGCCCGGCTGGTTCTCCATCGGCTTGGCCATGAACGTCGCGTAGACGCCGTGCTTCAACGCCACCTGGCGCACGATGCGCTTGAACACCAGCACCTGATCCGAAACATGCACCGGGTCGCCATGGTTGAAATTGATTTCAAGCTGCGCCGTGCCGCTTTCGTGGATCATCGTGTCCAGATGCAGCGACGCCGCCTCCGCGTGCTCGTAGATCGTCTCGATCAGATCCTCGTACTCGGTGATGGCTTCCAGCCCGTACGGTTGCGGCGAGGTCTCCGAGCGCCCCGACCGCCCCGCCGGAGGCGCCAACGGCAAGTCCGGATCGGTGTTCACCTGCGTCAGATAAAATTCCAGCTCCGGCGCCACGACGGGGCGAAGCCCCGCCTCATCGTAAAGCTTCATCACCCGCCGCAGCACGTAACGCGGCGCGATGTCGTAAGGTTCGCCATTGGTGTTGTAAGTATCGGCGAAGACAAACGCGGTCGGCGTCTTGTAACCAGGCGCCACACAGATCGTATCGATGTCCGGCCGCAGCACGACATCTGGGTCCTGCATGGAAATTTCTTCGTCCGCTTCGTCGGCGTACTCGCCCGTCACAGTAAGCAGATAGATGCTCGAAGGAATGCGCAGCGATCCATCGCGCTCGCTCTGCAGGAATTTCTGCGCGGGGAAGACCTTCCCGCGAATAACCCCATTGAGGTCGGGAATGAGGCACTCGATCTCGCCGATGCCGCGTTCTTTGATCCAGTTCGAAAAACTCATGACACACACATGCTTTCGCGCACGCAGCAACGCGTTGCGCCGAGACGGCGCGCGAGAACCGCAACTGAAATTCTTTCAAACGGGCGCGGTGCGAAAAAACCGTGCGGCCCGTTACGAACCGCTCGCAAACCTCGCCCATTCGCCTTCTTTAGAAGGCTGCGGGAGCGCATAAGTCACCTGATGAACCACTATCCCGGCTCACCCCAAGGCAAGTCAAGACGCCACACCTCTTCGTGTAAGAGGCGTTTTGTGCACTTTTTGCGTGCACGCTCTGCGTGTTGCAGTTAGAGCGCGTCCATGATCTTGAATTTCAAGGGACCGGACGAGGGCCTGAACGCAAGCGTTTACGCAGAACTGCGCAAGCGCATCGTCACCGGCTTCATCTCGCCGGATCATGAACTTTCTACCCGCGGCCTCGCGGGCGAACTCGGCGTCAGCCAAACGCCGGTCCGGGACGCCCTTTCGCGCTTATCGGCTGAAGGCGCGGTTTCGATCCGCTCCAAGCGCCGCGTTCGCGTTCCAGAAATGACAAGCGAGCGCTTTGACGATCTCCTGCGCTGCCGCCTGTTGCTCGAACCGGAAGCCGCGGCTCTCGCCGTGCCGCATTTGAAGCCGGAAGATGTTCGCCAGCTTCGCGAAATCAACACGGCGCTCGAAGAGGCGATCAAGACTGGCGACGCCGCAGCCTACATGCAGGCCAATTACGACTTTCACTTCGCGCTCTATCGCGCGCAGCCCCAAAAGACGCTGACCCAATTAATCGAGACGCTGTGGCTGCAGTTCGGCCCGTATATGCGCGTGCTCTACGGCCGCGTTTCCAACACGAACCTCAACGTCAGCCACGAAGCCGCTATCAAGGCCATCGAAGCGCTTGACGCCGATGCTCTGCGCGCCGCCATTGCAAGCGATATCGCCGATGGCATGGGCTTGCTGGGCCAACGCGACCTGGCGTCAACCATGCCGCGTTGAGCCGCTAATCGTCGGCCTTCAGCGCCCGCAGCGCCGGTTCGGCCTCACGCAGCGAACGCCCGATGATATCGATCATGCGATCCACTTCCGCGCGCGTGATGATCAGCGGCGGACACATCACGATTGAATCGCGGATGCCGCGAACCATCAAACCATTCTTGATGCACGCGTCACGCACCACGGGGCCCGCCTTGCCTTCTTTGCCCGTGAAGCGCTCGTTCGTGCCTTTCTTCGACACAATCTCGACCGCGCCAATCAAACCAAGCGGGCGCACTTCGCCGACCACCGGATCATTCTCCAGGCGCTTCAGCGCTTCCGCGAAATATGGGCCGATATCATTCTTGACGCGCTGAACGAGGCCTTCGCGC
>JAKPSO010000982.1 GCA_029571495.1 Pseudomonadota bacterium | reverse complement strand
CCTCTCGCAACTTTCCATTTTGATGCTGTTTTGGCTCGGTCCCGTCGCCGGTATTTGGATCGTGAAGGGCAACCTCACATCGAGCATGACGCTTGACAGGATTCCGCTCACCGACCCGTTTACGCTCGCACAAGTGATCGTCACGCGGCACTTGCCGGAACTAAATGCTCTCATCGGCGTGGCGATAGTGATTGTGTTTTACGCGCTCGTTGGGGGGCGCGTCTTTTGTAGTTGGGTGTGTCCTGTAAATGTCGCGACGGATGCCGCGTCCTGGCTGCGCCGCAAGCTGCGTGTCAATACGGGGCGTAGCCCGCGTGAACTGCGTTTCTGGCTGATCCCGGCGCTTCTCGGCGCATCGGCGATCAGCGGCGTCACAGTGTGGGAGTGGGTCAATCCGGTCTCGCTGACGCATCGCGCACTCATCTTCGGTGGCGGTGCTGCGCTCGGCGCAGTTGCGGCGATATTTGTCTTCGATTTACTAGTCGCGCCACGCGGCTGGTGCGGCTCTGTTTGCCCCGTCGGTGCGACCTACGCCGTGATCGGGCACAAGAGCATTCTGCGCGTCAGCGCGCGACATAGCAGCCGTTGCAATGACTGCGCCGACTGCTACGCCGTGTGTCCTGAACCGCACGTCATCCCGATAGCACTCAAAGGCAAGGACGGCGCGTCGCCGGTCATCCTCGACCCCGCGTGTACCAACTGTGGTCGCTGCATTGACGTCTGCGCCCCGAATGTTTTCACCTACACCCATCGCTTCAACACCGACCGAGGCTGAACATGCAACACAAGCTCGCTTTTTCTCTCTCCCAATGCATCGCCGCCACGGTGCTTACCCTCGCCAGCGTCACGCTTACTCACGCCGCAGAGCCGGACGCGGTGAAGCTTCAAGGTCTGCGCGGCGGACTGCCGCTCAATCAAGATCAGGGATCGGCAGCGTTCAAACAAGAACGTGATCACGGGCCGTCGGATCGCGATTTCGTGCAGCAACCGCCGCTCATTCCGCACACAGTTCAGGGCTATCAAATCACCAAGAACGTCAACAAATGCATGGACTGTCATTCGTTCCAGAAAGCGAAGGCAAGCGGGGCAACGCGTGTGAGTGTGACGCACTTTAAGACGAGTCAAGGTCAGGAACTCGACAACATTTCGCCGCGGCGCTACTTCTGCAACACCTGCCACGTACCGCAGACCGACGCCAAGCCATTAGTCGCAAGTACCTTCGAACGCGCGCGCGGCCTGCAATAGCTATCGAAAAACGGGGGAGAGCATCATGACCGCATCGACTACGAGCGCACAAGGCAAATGGGCCAAAGTTCGTTCATTCGCAACAAGCCCGCGCTTCTTTTTGCTTCTCGCGGCATTCGTCACCGGGATACTTTTTTGGGGCGCATTCAACACGGCGATGGAGTGGACCAACCGTGAGGAGTTTTGTATCTCGTGTCACGAGATGAAAAACACGGTTTATGAGGAATATCGAAGCACCATCCACTATCAGAACAGAACCGGCGTGCGTGCAACCTGCCCGGACTGCCACGTGCCGAAAGACTGGACGCACAAAATTATTCGCAAAATACAGGCAAGCAATGAGGTCTGGCACAAGCTGCTCGGGACGATCGACACGCCAGAGAAGTTTGAAGCACGTCGACATCAGCTGGCGACCAACGAGTGGGCGCGCATGAAAGCAACCGACAGTCGGGAGTGCCGCAATTGCCATAACTTCCTGTTCATGGATTACGCCGAACAGAACAAGCGCTCGTCGGCAACGCATCAACAGGCATTTACTGAAGGCAAAACCTGCATCGATTGCCACAAAGGCATTGCGCACAAGCTACCTGAGATGGAACAGAACATCGGAGCACCGAAGGAGCATCCGGCGCAGCAGCCAAAGTAATCGATACACGGCGCGCGCCACTGTGCGCGCTGCTACTGTCAGCGGTCCGCCGCGTTAGCAAAGCTGATCGCGTGCGTTGGGCACGGTGCGACGCACGCGCCGCAGCCGGTGCAGATCTCGTCGTCGACATGCGGCTGCGACACAGAGCCCAATGCGGGTCGAAAGCGAATCGCGCCATGCACGCAGCTTTCTCCGCACACACGGCACTCGACCTTGCGTTTCGCCAAACACGATTCGTCAAACAAAGGCCGCCACGACCATGCCTTTGCGTCAGGCACGCGACGCAACGCTTCAGGCTCGCAGGCATCCACGCACGCGGCGCATTCCGTGCATCCACGTTCGCGAAATGACACGGTGGGATAGCCACCATCTCCCATCCGCAAAATCTTCTGAGGACAGGCGCTGACGCAATCGCCGCAACGAGTACAGCAGTCAACCAACTGCGCTTCATCTAGTGCCCACGGCGGTCTCGGCTCGCTGCCAACAGCCGCGCTCGACACGCGCCCTCGCAAGAAAAATCTTCGTCGCGCGTCCATCGTTTTCGCTACACCACGCCTCGCGCGCGCAGCGCTGCGAGCTGCTCCGGCGTCACGCCCACTTCGCGCAGTACCGCAGCGGTGTCCTCGCCCAGTGTCGGGGCGCGCCGCGAAATCGCACCGGGCGTTGCCGAGAGTTTCGGGACAATGCCTGGCGTTTCCACCGTCAATCCATCAGCGCTGGTCACCGACACGATCATGTCTCGCGCGCGGTAGTGCGGGTCTTCGGCGATGTCCTTGACGGTATAGATGCGCCCGCCGGGTACGTCCGCTGCGTCGAGTGCGGCCATGACTTCG
>JAKPSO010000981.1 GCA_029571495.1 Pseudomonadota bacterium | reverse complement strand
CGACCGCAACAGTGATTAAAGTATTCATACGTCCGTATTCGCTGCTTCCCGCCAATTCCAGGCGAGGTTGCCGACTCTTTCTCCGACGACCCGTCAAACAAACTGCGACGGAACATCAGCAGCTGCGCCAACTTTTCTCACTTGCGAATCAAAATCACTGTAGTAGAAATAGGCTTGCCTCTTAGCGTAGTGCGTCAAATCCGAAATATCTGCAAGCGAATGGCACTTTGGCAGATCCGACTCAAAAGAGATTGCGCCGAGAAATATATGCACGTGTGCGTGATCCAGGCTCGGTCTCGCGGAAATGTTTTCGTACAAATTCCCACGCTCGAACAACTGCATTTTCATGCCTACAAGACCTAACTGAAGCCTAAAGGAGCTAACGAGGCGCTCAAGGTTTTCGAGCATCTGGCCACCAAGTTGAGCCATTGCGACCGCGTGCTGCTCGGCGATCACCAAATAGTGATGAGCCGTTACGGGGTATAGGTCTTTGACGCAGTGAAGACCAAAATTCGAATACAGCGACCGCTGACGAATATCCTCACGTTTGCAGAACGCGCAGCTCGTCAACGTTTTGTTCCTTCTGGTGGGTTACCTAAGTTGTGGACGGCGCGCGCCATCGCGTCCATCGAATTTTCGTCTAAAAGATCGAACTCCGTATCTACTCGCAGTATGCACGGCTTCGCCTTTCCGGACGCTGTAACGCGCATATGCATCCGCGAACAATCAGAACACTCTCGAATACGACACTTTGAATGAAAGAAGAGTACACGAGTACCATTTTTGTGAATTCCATAGTACTCGTTCAGAGAAACAGTCTTACCAACCGAAAGATCGAATCGCGCGATGATCCCTTTGACAATGCCTTCGTAGTCGCCACAGGTGTTGTTCTCAATCGCTTCAGAACTGACCTCGAGTACCTTAATGAGAATAGAGTTTGTTAGGCACCAGTCCACTAAATCATATATATCCCGCTCATTATCGCGGCTGTACACGGAAGCAACTTGCACATTCAGTCCTAGCGCTTTAGCCGCCAGGACGTTCGTGAGGATCTCGGCAGAAGGACGCCCCACCGGAGAGGCCTTCGAAACGGTCCCTGCAAAATAGTCCAATCCAACAACCGCAACGTCAAGGCCTGCATCGATCAAACCAAGCAAAAGCGGTCCTTTGAGCAATACTCCATTGGTATTGACTCCGACGTTGGCGATGTAAAACTGCTTTTTGACCATGCGAACCATGTCTACAACGTCGGGGTGCACCAAAGGTTCGCCGCCGGTCAATCGAACTTTGTGAACGCCAAACTTGATCCCCGTCGTGACAACTTGGCGCAACTCCGCCAAGCTCATCTTGAAGGGGGAAAAATCACCTTGTCCTTCGTTGTGGCAATAGTAGCAACGCATGTTGCAGCCAGCGACGATCGAAACGCGTAAGTCGCCGCTCGGAATATTTAGCCTACGGTAGTGACCTAGTCGCGAATCAAATCTCAGATCCATGGCGATGTCCAAGCCGGTTGTATTGAAAGGTGCCGCGGTGCGTCGGGTCTGTGTCGACGAAATTTGTTGCGAAGCTGCCGAATCGGGAGATCTGACAATGCCCAAGGAGGCAGATGCACTTCACCGATTCTACAGGTATTTCTCGGTGTGTTATCCACCGCCGTTGCGAGCGAATAGCAGGCGGAGCGACCTAATCAGCGCTAGTATTTTTTGTCATACTATTGATTTTTCTCATTTTCTTCTGATCGTTCACAGCAGCCATACCATCGGCCTGCTTGTCCGCATGGTACGAGCTTCGCACCATCGCGCCCACCGCCGCATGCTTGAAGCCCATTGCGTACGCCTCGCGCTCGAACATGGCGAAGGTGTCGGGATGAACGTATCGCAGCACCGGCAGGTGATCTTTCGACGGCTGCAAATACTGTCCAATCGTGAGCATGTCGATGTTGTGCTCGCGCATATCGCGCATGACCTGAAGAATTTCGTCGTCAGTTTCGCCCAGACCCACCATCAGTCCGCTCTTGGTCGGAACCTGCGGAATCTTCGCCTTGAAATCGCGCAGCAACGCCAGTGAGTGCGCGTAGTCAGAACCAGGACGCGCTTGCTTGTAGAGACGCGGCACCGTTTCAAGATTGTGGTTCATGATGTCCGGTGGTGCGGCCTCGAGAATCGCCAATGCCTTGTCGACGCGACCGCGGAAATCAGGCACAAGCACTTCGATCTGCGTTTGCGGTGACTGCGCGCGAACTTCCTTGATGCACTCAACAAAATGCGCGGCGCCGCCGTCACGCAAATCGTCACGATCAACGCTCGTAATCACCACGTATTTCAGGCGCAATGCTGCGATAGTCTTCGCAAGGTTTTTCGGCTCATCAACATCAAGCGGACTCGGACGACCATGGCCCACATCGCAAAACGGACAGCGTCGCGTGCAAATGTCGCCCATGATCATGAAGGTCGCCGTGCCCTTGCCGAAACACTCGCCGATGTTCGGGCAACTCGCTTCTTCACAGACTGAATGCAGCTTGTGCTCGCGCAAAATTTGCTTGATCTCGCCAAAGCGCGCCGCGTGTTCGCCGGTCGGCGCTTTCACGCGAATCCAGTCGGGTTTGCGCAGCATCGGCGCGCTCACGACTTTGATTGGGATGCGCGAAGTCTTGCCTTCGCCTTTGTGTTTGACGCCGGCAGCATTGTTCGGCGGCGTCACGGAGGTTTCAGTGCTCATTGCGCCATTTTCTCATGCGCCTTGGGCGCTGGAGCTTTCATCAACTCGGCCTCGAGCGCTGCTGCAAGCTCCACACCGGCGTCCTGCCACGTGACCTGCCGCCCCGATGGCGCGAGTAAGGTATTGAGATCAGTCACTTGAAGGCCCTGGTACCCGCATGGGTTGATACAGGCGAACGGCGAGAGA
>JAKPSO010000972.1 GCA_029571495.1 Pseudomonadota bacterium | reverse complement strand
AATCGTGTCGAACTCATGGACTAACTGGCGTCAGTGGCTTTTTGACTCTATCGACCATTGAGTGGTCGGTAGCGGGGTATTTTCACGGATGTCGACTATATGTAAATTCGCCGTGAAACGGCCAGCGCGTGGTCTATTGGCCCGAAAAGCTGAATCATTGTTCGCTTCATTGTGCGTCGCACCATAACTGTCAGCCAAATTCGTACAATGCCTAAGTAACTCGGGTGAGCCGAGTCAACCTTTGCGGGCCGCTGTGGCCTCTGGAGCAAACTGTGAACAAAGTGTTTCCGAGTGCCGACGCGGCGCTCAAGGGCATCATCAAGGACGGGCAACTGCTCGGCGTCGGTGGTTTTGGTCTGTGTGGCATTCCCGAAGCGTTGATCGACGCGCTCGTGGCCTCCGGCGCGAAAAACCTCACCGCGATTTCGAATAACGCAGGCGTCGACGGCTTCGGCCTTGGCAAGCTGCTCGCCACGCGTCAGATCAAGAAGATGATCTCTAGCTACGTCGGCGAAAACAAGGAATTCGAGCGCCAGTATCTCGCCGGTGAACTCGAACTCGAATTCACGCCACAAGGCACGCTCGCAGAAAAGCTGCGCGCCGGCGGCGCGGGCATTCCGGCGTTTTTCACGAAAACCGGTGTCGGCACCATCGTCGCGGACGGCAAGGAAATTCGCGAATTCGACGGCGTGAAATACGTGATGGAGCGCTCGCTGGTGCCCGATGTTTCGCTGGTGAAAGCCTACATGGCGGACAAATCGGGCAACCTCGTTTTCCGCAAAACCGCACGCAACTTCAACCCGAACGTCGCGATGGCCGGCAAGATCACCGTCGTGGAAGTTGAGAAGATTGTCGAGACCGGCACCTTCGATCCGGATCAAGTTCATCTCGCGGGCATCTACGTTCACCGCATCGTGCTGAACGCCACGCCTGAAAAGCGCATCGAACAACGCACAGTCACGAAGGTAGGAGCTTAATCATCCCGTGGAATCGCGATGAAATGGCAGCACGCGCTGCAAAAGAACTGCAAGACGGCTTCTACGTGAACCTCGGCATCGGCATGCCGACGCTGGTGGCGAACCACGTGCCTGCGGGTATGGAAGTGTGGCTCCAGTCCGAAAACGGTCTGCTCGGTATCGGCCCGTTCCCGACCGAAGAAAACGTTGATCCGGACATGATCAACGCTGGCAAACAAACCGTCACCACATTGCCGGGCTCGTCGATTTTTTCGTCGGCTGATAGCTTCGCGATGATTCGCGGCGGCAAGATCAATCTGGCGATCCTCGGCGCGATGCAAGTCAGCGAGAAGGGCGATCTCGCCAACTGGATGATTCCCGGCAAGATGGTCAAAGGCATGGGCGGCGCGATGGATCTCGTCGCGGGCGTCGGCCGCGTGGTCGTGCTCATGGAGCATGTTGCCAAGAAAAAAGACGGTTCGACGGACCTGAAAATTTTGCGAGAATGCAACCTGCCGCTCACGGGCGTTGGCGTCGTGAACATGATCATCACTGACCTTGGCGTGATGGAAGTCACCCCTGCGGGCCTCAAACTCGTCGAGCTGGCACCTGGTGTCACGCGCGACGAAATCGTGGCGGCTACGGGCTGTCCGCTCGTTTAGGTTTGATAAGGCGTCGCGATATGCAACTCTGCCCCTCTCGCCCCGAGAGGGGACTTTCGTCGATGATGGCGCAGGCGGCGGCGTGTGTCGCCGCGCTCGTTCTCGCGTTGCCGCACGCAACAACCAACGCGGCCGAGACCGCGCCGCTTCCCGCGCCGTCGCCTACCGGCCAGCGCCTCTTCGACAGCGCACGCGACAAGCTCGTCCAGATCCGCATTCTCACGCGCGCAGGCAGCTCCCAGTCGACCGTTGGCTCCGGCTTTCTGATCGCGCCGGACGGCACGGCGCTGACGAACTATCACGTCATTTCGCTCTTGGTGTTGGAGCCGCAACGCTATCGCGCGGAGTACGTACGCGTTGACGGCAAGCGTGGCGAAGTCTCGCTCTTGGGCTTCGATGTCATTCACGACTTGGCCGTCGTCAAACTCGATCAAATCAACGACGCGCCGCACTTTCGTCTGCGGCCCGACGCTTCGCCCTTGCAACAAGGTGAGAAGATTTTTTCGCTCGGCAATCCGCTGGATCTAGGCTTCGCGATTTCCGAAGGCACGTACAACGGCCTCGTCGAGCGCCGCTTGTACGACACGATTCACTTCACGGGCGCGCTGAATCCCGGCATGAGCGGCGGCCCGGCGCTTGACGAAGCAGGGCGCGTGATTGGTGTGAACGTTGCCGGAACCGGCGGTGAACTCGCCAACTTGCTCGTGCCACTTCGGTATGTGAGCGCGCTGATCGCCGCGCCGCGCGTGAAGGCTTTGGATAAGACGGTGATTGCGACGCAGTTGACGCAGCATCAAGACGCCATGGTGAAGGCGCTGCTCGCCAAGCCATTCCCGACGCAGGGGCTGGGGCCAACCACCGTTGCGGTCGGCGACGACAAGCTGCTGCGCTGCTGGGGCCAATCCAATGCGAAACCGGACAAGCCGTATCGCTCAGAATCGATCAGCTGTAACTTGCAGAGCAATCTCTACATCGATCAATCGTTCAACACCGGCTGGGTCAGTTGGAACCACACGTATCGCAACGCGGACAAGCTTGGCGCGTTGCGCTTCTCGGGGTGGCACGCGCGCTCGCTCGCTGCGGCGAGTGTGCTGGGGGCGGGCAATCAGAAGCCCACGCGATACCTGTCGCGACCGCATTGCCACGAAGATTTCGTCACGCGCCCAGTAACGACCACGTCTGGGGCGACCGTGTTTCGCGCGAACGTGTGTGTTCGTGCGCATCGTGAATTTGTCGGACTGTTTGACATGACGATCAACGCGGCGACGGTGGACCATTCGACGGAAGGATTCACCAGCAATATGGATGTGCGCGGAGTTACCTTTGAGAATGGGAACCGCCTAGTACGTGCGTTTTTGGAGGGTTCGTCGTGGACGAAGTAATCACGCCCCCAGCCGCGCCATTGGCAACCGTGGAGCCCGCCGACAACGTCGTGTTCGTCGAGGTGCTCGACAAGCATGAGGCACTTGTCTCGCGCCATCGGTTCGATCAACTGCCGCTCACGCTTGGCACCAGCTACCGCAGCGATCACATCATCGAAAGCGAAGCGAACGCCACTGCCAACGTCACTGTGTCGCGCGGCGAAGACGGCGCGCTTTGGGTCATAGCGGCAGACGGTGCGCCGGATTTCTGGGCACCAGGCGGCAAGACGCGTCGTTGGCGCATTGACCCATCCCGCAGTTTCATCGTCGCCGGACAGCGCGTTCGCGTTCGCACGCGGGACTTCGTTCCCGAGGCCGTGCCGAAGCAAGGCGCGACACGGGGCATTGGGCCGCGCACGTGGCTGTGGGCCGTTCCGCTCGCTTTGCTGACGTTTGCGGTGGAGACGTGGCTGGGTGACATTGACGGCGAGCGCACCGCGATTTACGTTTCAGGCGCGATGGGGATCATTGCGTTCCTCGCGCTGTGGTCCGGCGCTTGGGCGTTGGTGTCTCGGCTGACAGGACGCGCGAGTCACTTTTTGTCGCATGTCGCGGTGGCCGCGTTGTCTGTCGTCGTCGTGTTCGTGCTCGACTATTTCTTGGACACGCTTGCGTTCGCGTTCAACCTCTCAATCATTCAGCGCTACGACTGGGCAATTGTCAGCATCGTCATGGCCGCGCTCGTGTGGTGCCACAGTTACGTTATCTCGCGAACGCACGCGCGCACCGCAGCGCTCGCCGCCGTGCTTATCGGTGGCGCGCTGTTCGCGTTTCAAGGCATCACCTATTACAACCAGCGCGGTGATTTGGCGAGCACAGCAACGCTAAGCGTGCTTCGTCCGCCTGCACTTCGTGTTGCAAGTGGGTCCAACATCGAGGGATTCTTCAAAGACGCGGAAGCGCTCAAAGCGCGCGCCGAAAAGTCACGTCCCGAAAAACCGGATGGCCTCGATTTTGGTGGCTACGGCGAGGATTAGTTTGCGCTAATGCGCGGTCTTGTGCGAGCGGCGTTGGCCGCGATTCCCCGGTCGCGATTGAGAATCGGGGCCAAGGCCGCTTGCACGGTACGCCGCTGCTGTGATGTGCTGGACAAGCGTGCACCTAGCACGTACGCTCGCGAAGTCTCCACCACCGAGCTGGCCTATGTCTGACGACATCAGCGTGCCGTCCGCCGTACAACCCATCCCAGTAACCCGCCGCGAGGTGTGGTCCTGGGCCATGTACGACTTTGCGAATTCGGGCTACACGACGGTGGTCATTACCGCGATCTTCAACGCATTTTTTGTGAGCGTGGTCGCGGGTGGTGCCGATTGGGCGACGTTGCTTTGGACTACGGTCGTCGCTATTTCCTACGTAATTGTGATGTTCGCCGGCCCGGTGCTCGGCGCGTGGGCGGATCGGCGCGCGGCAAAGAAGCGCGTGTTGTTTTGGTCAACGCTTGGGTGTGTGCTCACGACGTTGCTTCTCGCGCCCGCCGCCGCGCAGGGCGACGCGTTGTTGTGGCTCGTGTGCGTCTTGTTCATCGCGAGTAACGTCTTCTATTCGCTGGGCGAAAATTTCACGGCCGCGTTCTTGCCGGAACTGGCGGACAGCACGCATATCGCGAAAGTCTCAGCGTGGGGCTGGAGCCTCGGTTACGTCGGCGGATTGATCACGCTCGGCGTGTGTTTGTGGTGGGTGATGTCGCAACAGGCGGCAGGGGCGAAAGCGATCGACTATGTGCCGTGGACCCTCGTGATCACCGCGGCCATTTACGCATTGGCAAGCATTCCAACGTTTCTTTTCTTGCGTGAACGCGCGACGCCTTCGCTCGCGAAAAATGCAACAGCGGAGAGTATCTTCGCGAAGCTGCGTCGATCCGTCGAGCAGCTCGCGCGCTACCCCAATTTGCGCCGCTTCTTCTGGGCCGGGCTCGCCTATCAAGCGGGACTCTCGGTCGTCATTACGCTGGCGTCGGTGTATGCAGAACAGGCGTTGGGATTCAAAATGGCCGACACTATCAAGTTGCTGCTTGTCGTCAATGTCTCCGCGGCGATCGGCGCGTTTGTGTTCGGCTATGTCCAAGATCGCATCGGGCACAAGGCGACGTTGTCGATCACGCTCTTGATGTGGATCGCGACGGTGGTTATCGCGTATGTGTGGCATACGCAATTCGGTTTCTGGATCGCGGCAAATCTCGCAGGTCTCTGCCTCGGCGCGTCACAGTCAGGCGGCCGTGCTCTCGTGGGCGTGTTGAGTCCGAAGGCGCAAATCGCGGAGTTTTATGGACTGTGGGGCTTGGTTGTTCGCCTCGCGGGCGTGATCGGGCCGATGCTCTATGGCCTCGTGACCTGGATGACGGCGGGAAATCATCGGCTCGCGCTCTTGGTGACCGGCAGTATGTTCGTGATCGGTCTGGCGCTGCTGACCAAAGTGAACGTGCTTCAAGGCGAACGAGAAGCCCACGCCGCCGAGCTCACAGCGACGTGATGCGTAACCCATGTGCAGCTCACAGATCGTGGTCGCGGCGAAGTGCGCACACGGAAATCAATATCCGGCTATAATTCAAAGCTTCGGGGCGTAGCGCAGCCCGGTAGCGCGCCTGGTTTGGGACCAGGATGTCGAAGGTTCGAATCCTTTCGCCCCGACCAATGCATATGGTGCTCCCCATTGCTTGAACCAACAGTCTCCGTTCGGTGTGACAGAGCACTTTTTTATGTGCCCGTAGCTCATCTGGATAGAGCACCGGCCTTCTAAGCCGGGGGTAACAGGTTCGAGTCCTGTCGGGCGCGCCAGTCTTGAGTTATTTGAATCGTTTTCAAATGGCGGCCGTAGCTCAGCGGTAGAGTCCCGGATTGTGATTCCGGTTGTCGTGGGTTCGAACCCCATCGGCCGCCCCAAGAAATGTCAAGGCCCCGCAGTGCGGGGCCTTTTGTTTTTCTGGCCCGACGCCACACACTCCACATTCAGCTTTTTAGCGCTGTGCGCCGCACAACGGTCGTTGCAGGCCATTTTTTCTGATTGTCGACTACTGTAATTTTCAGCTTATAAGCGGAGACCGCAGGTAGTTGGCGCTTATAAGCTGTACCGCCCTTCGTTCGATCAATTTTGCGCGTCCAGAATCGAACCCGCTTCGAAAGTTCTTGCACGCCCGTGCTGATAATGCGACCGTCCGCAGCCATGATCGGGGCGTCAAGCTTTTGACGATGGTCGGCGCCGCGCGGATGCTTGATTCAGCATTAAGGAGGCTTCATGGTCACGCTCAATATCAATGGCAAGAACCACACGGTGGACGTCGAAGACGACATGCCGCTGTTGTGGGTGCTACGCGAAATCATCGGCATGACGGGCACCAAATACGGCTGCGGCATCGCGCAGTGCGGCGCCTGCACCGTGCACCTCGACGGCAATCCCGTGCGCTCGTGCTCGATCCCGGCGTCGGCAGTGGCGAACATGAAGATCACGACCATCGAAGGTCTCTCGCCCGACCTAACGCACCCGGTGCAAAAAGCATGGCTGGAACTTGACGTGCCGCAGTGCGGCTATTGCCAATCGGGGCAGATCATGGCGGCAGCATCGCTGCTGAAAGAGAAACCGAACCCCACCGATAAAGACATCGATGAAGCGATGACCAACATCTGTCGATGTGGCACTTATCAACGTGTGCGCGCCGCGATTCACCTCGCGGCGAAGATGCGTGTCGCGGATGCGGGGCAATGGTTGCAAAGTGACCAACACGCCGCCGCGCCCACCGTCGAAACGACCGCGTCGAACGCTGCATGAGGAGGCCGGACCATGAAAAACGTTGCAACCTCTTCATCGAATTCTGCGCCACTAAACGTGAGTCGCCGTCGCTTCGTGATTGGCTCGTCGGCCTTCGCGACCGGTGGTCTTGCCATCGGTTTGGCCGGGCCGTTTGCTTCGCTTGCCAACGCCCAACCCGCGCCTAACGTAGCCAGCATTGGTACCGGTGAGTCCGAAGTCACCGCGTGGGTCGTGATCAAACCCGACGACAGTTGCGTGATTCGTATCGCGCGCTCGGAAATGGGTCAAGGTACGCGCACGGGTCTCGCGCAGCTCGTGACTGAAGAACTCGAATGCGATTGGGCTAAGGTCAGCACCGAATACCCATCGCCGGGCCAAAGTTTTGCGCGCAAGCGTCCGTGGGGCGAGATGTCCACCGGCGGGAGTCGCGG
>JAKPSO010000969.1 GCA_029571495.1 Pseudomonadota bacterium | reverse complement strand
ACGCGACTGATTTCAAGGGTGGCCCCAAACCACCCGCCGAGACCGCGGCGCCAGCATGCGGCACCGCAGCGGCGTGTCCCGCGTGCCCAGCGGCGACGACCGCGGCAGCCGACTAGCCTGCGTACGCATCGAGCGACACCGTGATCAAAAAGTACCTCCTCGCTGGACTTCTCGTCTGGGCCCCGATCGGCATCACGATCTGGGTGCTGCACTTTTTGGTGACGACACTCGACTCCACGGCGCACCTCTTGCCCGACATCGTTCGCCCCACCTTCCGCGGCGACATCATTCCGGGCTTCGGCATTTTGTTTTCGTTCGTGCTGCTCTTCGCTACCGGCGTTGTCGCGCGGCACTTTTTCAGCACCGAAATCACCAAGGCCTGGGACGGCATGGTCAACCGCATCCCGGTAGTCGGTGGCATCTACAAAAGCGTCAAGCAGCTCACGGACCCCGTGCTCTCGGAAAACGGCCAAGCGTTCAACAAAGCTGTGCTCATCGAGTTCCCGCATCCGGGCTTGCACAGCGTTGCTTTCTTGACCAACAAAGTCAGCGGCGAACTCGCGAGCAAACTCGGCGAGGAGCACGTCTCCGTCTACATCCCAACGACGCCGAACCCGACTGGCGGCTACATGCTGCTGGTGCCACGGTCACGCGTTATTGATCTCGACATGACCGTCGATCAAGCCTTGAAGTACATCATCTCGATGGGCGTGGCCGCGCCACCTCCACCGACCAACGGCGAGCTCGCTCGTTGGGCTGCGGCAAACACGCCGCCCTTGATCGGCTCAAGTGCGACCGCGCCACCGGACGCCAACGTCCGAAATTGACCGGGTGGGCGGCGCCCGTGTCAATCGGTCTTAGCCGCTCTCCCGACCCAAATCCATCTTTGCTTGTCATTCCCGTCCTTCGTCAGGCTCAGGATAAACCGGACTACGTCCGGGCGGGACTCCAGACCGAAACCGGTCATTGGGCAAATCGCGCAGTGGGAAGCTGCGCGTTTTTAGCACCGCTGGATGCCCGCTCCGCGAGCATGACGCCAGACTCATATTCAATTTCAACGAAACATCATGACCCTATCAAGAACAACCTATAGCGGCCTAGTCGACAAAAAGTACCTAGACCAAATCGTCACCCTCACCGGCTGGGTGCATCGTCGTCGTGACCACGGCGGCGTGATCTTCATCGACCTTCGCGACCGCGAAGGCATCGCCCAAGTCGTGTGCGACCCGGACCGTCCCGACGCCTTCAAGCTCGCCGAAACCCTTCGCAACGAGTTTTGCATCCGCGTCACGGGCAAAGTGCGCGCGCGCCCCGAAGGCACGACCAACAAAGACATGATTTCCGGCGAGATCGAAGTCTTCGCGCATGAGATCGAGATCTACAACGCCTCGCTCACGCCGCCCTTCATGATCGACGAAGACACGGTCAACGAAGAACTGCGCTTCAAGTATCGCTACCTCGATTTGCGCCGCCCACAAATGGCGAAGAACCTGCAACTGCGTGCGCGCGTCTCGACCGCCGCGCGCGAGTTCTTGAACGAGCACGGCTTCCTCGACGTCGAAACGCCCGTGCTTTACAAGAGCACGCCGGAAGGCGCGCGCGAGTTCCTCGTGCCGTCACGCATTCACGACGGCCAGTTCTACGCGCTGCCGCAATCGCCACAGCTCTTCAAGCAACTGTTGATGGTCGCCGGTTTCGACCGCTACTACCAAATCGTCAAGTGTTTCCGCGACGAAGACTTGCGCGCGGATCGCCAGCCCGAATTCACGCAGATCGATATCGAAACCTCCTTCATGACCGAGCACGACGTGCAAGCCATGATGGAGAAATTCATCAAGCATCTGTGGAAGAAAGGCCTCGGCGTCGACCTGCCCGACTTCCCGCGTCTGCCGTACGCCGAAGCGATGAGCAAATACGGCAGCGACAAGCCGGACCTGCGCGTGAAGCTCGAACTCACCGAGCTCACCGACATTATGAAAACGGTGGACTTCAAAGTCTTCCGTGGCGCAGCGGACCTCAAAGACGGTCGCGTTTGCTGTCTGCGCGTGCCTGGCGGCGCGAGGATTTCGCGCAAAGAAATCGATGACTACACGGCCTTCGTCGCCATCTACGGCGCGAAGGGCTTGGCGTGGATTAAGGTCAACGACGTCACCAAACTCAACGACGAAGGCCTGCAAAGCCCGGTCGTGAAGTTCCTCACGCCCGACTCGATCAAGGCGATCATCGAGCGCAGCGGCGCGCAAAACGGCGACATCATTTTCTTCGGCGCCGACCGCAAGAAAGTCGTCAACGACGCGATGGGCGCACTGCGCGCCAAGATCGGCGTGCAACACGGCGCCGAACTTGGCTTCTTCGAGAAGGGCTTCAAGCCGTGCTGGGTCGTCGACTTCCCGTGCTACGAGTACGACGAAGAAAACAAGCGCTACGTCGCGGCGCACCACCCGTTCACGAGCCCGAAGGACGACCACTGGCCGCTCCTCGACACCGACCCAAGCCAAGTATTGGCCAAGGCCTACGACGTCGCCATGAACGGCTGGGAACTCGGCGGCGGCTCAGTGCGTATCCATCGCCCTGAACTGCAAGCCAAGCAATTCGCCACGCTTGGCATCAGCGAAGAAGACCAACGCGCCAAGTTCGGTTTCTTGCTAGACGCGTTGCAGTACGGCGCACCGCCACACGCAGGCATCGCGTTCGGCCTAGACCGCATCGTCACGATGATGTGCGAAGCCGAATCGATCCGCGACGTCATCGCCTTCCCCAAAACGCAACGCGGTCAGGACTTGATGGTCGATGCACCTACGCCGGTGACCGAGAAGCAGTTGCGGGAGTTGCATATCCGGTTGCGGAATGTAAATCCTGCCTAGAATCCGGGCATGCCTCGACATGTGAATACCAGCCTGAAAGCCGCCGACCGAATTCCCGGTCTGCGGCCAAAAGCGGTCAAGGTGCGCGGAGCGCCTCCTGCTTGGATTGATTGGGTTCACAAGTGCGGCCCAGTTTTGTCGGTCGCTGCCAGCGCCGCGATCTTTTACTTTACGTTTAAGTACACGGTAGAACCCGTTTACAAACGCGCGCTGCTGGAAGAAGCCAACGCGCGGCTGGAAATTGAGTCCCAGAGCGCGAAGCAGCGATTATTGGCGGTTAACGACCTTGTAGCTAAATCGACCGCTGATTTGAATGCGAAGGCTGAGCAAATTAGTTCTCTCTCCGCACAAATTGCTAAGCAAACTCTGATCGCCACTGACGCTAGCAACCAAGCGAAAGTTGCCACCACCGATTTGGTGGATGCACGAACCACGTTGCTTGGCGTGAAACAAGACCTAAGCGGCACGATTGAAGCTTTAGACAATGCCAAGACATCGCTAGACGTAACTGAGCGGAGCCTAATCGAGGTCATCGCCGATACAACAGCCGGGAGCGGCAAGCAGCGGGTCTCGCCGTGTTTGATTAAGAGAATCAACACCAATTTTCGCGGGCCCGAAACTCAAGAGGATTTCACGTTCACAAACTGTGTGACCGCCACGCTTGAGTCGAGCGAGTCTCTTATGGGACGTCTATCGGCGCCAGTTAGGTTGCAATTTCTCGAACTTGCTAGGCGTATCGACGCAGAGAGCGAACCTAAATTATTAGCGCTAGCGAAGGCCGCATCAAACGCTGCAGATGAACATGCCGCGCTTCAGGCGCGTCAGGCGAAGGAGTATGCCAATCTGCCGCCGCGCCTTGACCTTAGAGCGGATACGGAAGCGGGAACTGCGCTACTTCTCCAGCAACGTAGAGTGGCAAAAGATTCACTGGAAAAGGTAAGAGCGATAAGCGCTGAAATTGAAAAAGTAGTGTCCGATGATCACGATAGGTTCGTGAGGGAAATAAAGGGGCGTTCGCTCCGATCATTTCCGTAATGCTCGTAGCTCGTAGCTCGTAGCTCGTAGGGCGGAACGCTCGCGGTTCCGCCGAACGCGGTGGCACACGAACCACGCCGTTAATCAGCGAGGCATCAAGGTAGATGCCGTCTTGAAAGTCAACCGAGATAGCTCGTCGGCGGGACGCTTGCGGTCCCGCCGACCGCGGTGGCACACGAACCACTTTGATGAAGAGCCTTCGGCGACGTAACGCGTCGGGACCGCAAGCGTCCCAACCTACACTTCGTTATGCCTGATTTTCGTCGCCTCTTCGTTCCGGGTGGATCGTATTTCTTTACGGTGAATCTGCTTGAGCGACGCGGAAATCGCTTGCTGATTGAACATATCGACGCCTTGCGCGAAGCGGTGCGCAAGACGAAACATGAGCGCCCGTTTCGTATCGACGCGTGGGTGGTGTTGCCCGAACACACGCACATGATGCTCACGCTGCCGCCCGGTGACGCCGATTTTTCGAGCCGCATTCGTGCGATTAAAGTTCGGTTCAATCGGGCGATTCCCGCAACTGAACGACGCTCAGAAACGCGCATCAACAACGGCGAACGCGGTATCTGGCAACGACGATTCTGGGAGCATCTCATTCGCGATGAGCGGGACTTCGAGACTCACTTCGATTACGTTCACTACAACCCGGTCAAGCACGAACACGTAACGCGCGTCGCCGATTGGCCTCATTCGACGTTCCATCGTTGTGTCGAACGTGGGCTCTATCCGCGCGATTGGACCGTTGCCGACGCAGCAGACGCAACCATCGGAGAATGACGGTGCATTGGGCGGGACGCTTGCGCTCCCGCCTTGTTGCTCTGCAGAAGGCCGTTCATCAAAACGGCTCGTTGCACGACCACGTTCGGCGGAACCGCAAGCGTTCCGCCCTACCCACGGGCAGTAGCAGCAATATTGCGCTAACGACCGTTCAGCAGTCCTTAGCGGTCATTTATTCACAAAGTCAACAACAAGATAAAACGCCACGCAACGACCATGCAGCGGTCGTTCGCTGCAAAAAGCTGTTACATGCACAACCGTCCACGCGTGCCGAGGTCAGCTAGAGCAAGCAGCCCGTCCCGTGCGTCGTCGAGATCCATTGCAACACTTGCGCCGCGCTGCGAACGCCGGGGTAGCCACTGTTCCGCGCGTTGGCGATGAGCGCGTTGTCCGTAAGATGCAGCAGCGCGCGAACGAGCAGCAAACCGTCGGTCGTCGGGCGCGCCGCGCCGTCACCGTCGGCGTCAAGATTTAGCGCCGCGATGTTTTGCTCGATCTGCGCTGGCGTGACGCCCGCGGCGATACCGCCGACTCCGGCCGTGAGCGCAAGGCCACGGAAGCCCAGCATGTAGCGTACGAGCAGCACGCCGTCAGACGCGCTCGACACCAACGTGTCGCCGCTCACGTTGAGCGCGCAGGACGGCGTCGCCGCGATGAAATTGCCGAGGCTCACTGGCCAACCGAGCACGGCGCTTGTGAGCGTCGTGGCGGCACCACTCGACGCATTCACCGAACTGGCCGAAGCGCCCTTTGCGTTAGCCACCAAGGCCGTACTCGTACCCGGCACAAAGGCGACGCCGGCAGGCATTTGACCGATTCCGGCCGTGGTTGTAGCCGTAACCGCGAGCGTTCCGGCATCGATGACCGAGACTGAATGGTCAAATGAGTTGCTCACCACAACGCGGGTCGAGTCATCGCTGACCGCAACGCCCGTCGCGTGACCACCGACGAGCACCGTCGAGCTTACAGCGAGCGTCGCGGCGTCGATTACGGAAACCGACGCGGCGCCACTATTGGCCACGTAAATGCGCTGACCATTACTCGACGCAGCGACGCCAACCGGATTTGCGCCGACCGGAATCGTTGCGCTCACGGTGTTGCTTGCTGCGGACACAACGCTCAGCGTGCCAGACCCTGCGTTTGCGACATAGACTCGGCTGCCATCCGGCGAGACCGCAACGCCGGACGGATTGGTACCGACCGTGAGAATGGCTACCACCGTTCGGGTCGCCGTATCCACAACGGTAAGCGTTCCGTTCACCCACAGCGACCCCGCACCGGATGCAGTTGCCGTCAAGAAATTGGTGACGTACAACCGGGAACCGTCGGGCGAAACTGCGACGCCCATGGGCTTCGTTCCGGCGGAAATTTGGGCTTGCACGGTGTTGGTGTTTGTTGAAACGACAGCGACCGTGTTGGCATTGTGCTGCGCGACGTAGACAAAGCGGCCACCGGGCGCTACGGCGACGCCAATCGGCGCGGCTCCCACCGGCACGCTGGCGGTCACCGCGCCGCTGTTGACGTCAACGACCGAAACCGACGAACCGGTTTGATTCGGGATGTAGGCGATAGCGGCCGCGTTCGCCTGCGTGGCTGCGACCAGCGTGGAAAGGACTATGGCGGCGCAACGCTCGCACCGTGCCTTTAGATTTGAATTCATGTGGGCGAGCCCCGCCTACCGACCCGGTACCCGACAGCAATGCACCCAAGGCGTCACAACTTGTGCGTTGGAATCCAAGTTGTAAACGAAGAAATTGCCCGAGGTCGGCCCCATGTAACCGTCCGCCATGACGACCTTCTGCGCGGCCTGAAATCCGGCATTGGTCGAGCCATACCCAGCGGGGCAGGCCACCCCGAAACCGTAGCCGTAGGTGTTGGCGGGCACGCTCACGGCGGTGCCGCTAACCGTGACGCATTCGAGTGAGGTCGCCAGCGGAGGCGCGTAGTAGCCGACGATGTCGAAGACGAAATGCGACTGCGCGGAGGTGTAGACGGAAAGATCGAATGTGGTGCGAGGGTTGGGGATTTGCACCGCTAAAGTATTCACCGAAATCGCGCCCGCCGCGAACTGCATACTGGTCGCAATCGGCTGCGCGCCACCGTACGCGAACACGGTCGCAGAGCCCGCCGCAGTCGGCGTAACGGCGGTCGCAACGACCATTACGACAGAGGCGTTCAGGCCCGGCGTGCCGCAGTTGGTGCTGGACCCACCCTGTGCTGTGAAATTCGACGAATTGATTGCGGCGAAGGAGCGCGTGGCGTTGGCTAGGATTGGCCCTTCCACGGTCGATCGCGTGTCGATAATTCGGCACGGTGTGACTGGCGTGTAGACGAGGTCGCGCGTGACGTCGCCAAAATTCGCGGGCACCGCAGGCGCGCTTGCGACGCCGAATACGATCTTGTTGGGCGGTGCCGACGTGTCGGCAGCTTGACTGGTCGCCGCAGCTGCGAGAGCAACGGCAAGGCAGACGATTGAGTAAAGTTTCATAGCCCACCTCCAACGCAAAAAAAGGGACGCCTGCGGCACATCGCCTCAACCCTAACAGACGCAAATGAATGTCCGACTGTGCCGCAGTTTTCCGTGAAAGTAAATATCCCAACTCACGGAGTTCGCCAACATGGAGCCTTCAGCTAACGTCGTCTTTGAAATTCGCAATCGCGGCGGGCTGCCGCTGTCGCCCGTCGTGCAGTGGATCATGATTGCGGTGTTTTCGCTGCCGCTTGTCTTGATTCCGATGACGATTGGCGACGTTAAAGCGCACCCGATGGTGCTGCTGCTCTGGATCGCCGCGTGCTTTCCCTTGGGGCTCTTGTGGGCCTTGAAGCGTCTGTTCACCCGCTTCGCGGTCGCTCTCTTCGCCGACGGCGGCGTGCGCATCACGCAGCCGTTCACCACGCGAACCATCGCTCGCGATCAGCTCGCGACGATCGTGACCAAGACCAACCAAGCGCATATCGGTGGCGGCAGCGCGCCGGGCCGTGTAGCGGTGCCATGGATGTTCTTTTTCGATCGCACGGACAAACAGCTGGAGAAGGTCTCGCCGTCGGGTTTTGATGGCGATGATGTTTCGAAACTCCTCGCCGAGATCCAACGACTGCGGCCGGATGTACGCATTCAGCACCAATAGCCGAAACTGCGCTCCGTTATGCAGCGCTGGCAACGCCTTTTTAGGTCAATCGACTGTTCGACGGCGCTTCCGGCGAATATTCGTCAATAGTCGACATACCCAATAAATCACTTTTAAGCACTATCCGACGGTCGTTACTCCTGAAAAGCTGTACTCGCTGCGCGGCGTGCGCAATTCTCGCCACCGCCCTTCAATCGCTTCGTCGCGTAACGACGACCGTGCACAGAAAACAAAAAAACAATGTCGCTTCCGTAGCGTACGATTCGTCTATCCAGCACCACGGGAGCATCTATGAAATTCATCGCCACCACCCTCGCCGCTGCGGCAGCTGCCTGCGCATTCAGCGCTAGCGCCGCAGACATTCGCTGGTCCGCGTCGGACACGTTTGAGCACATCGCCACCATCGCGCCCGGCAAGGCCGAAGAAGTCTGCGGCATGATCGAGTCGCGCTTTCCGGTGACTTGGAAGTTCACGGCGTCCGGGCCGCTGACGTTCGATGTGCATCGTCACTCGGGCGAGCAAGTGATCTATCACACGCGCAGCTACCTGACACGCGAACAAAAGGGCAAGTTCAGCCCAACGTTCAATTTCGATTGGTGCTGGATGTGGGTGAACGAGTCAACGGAACCGGTGACCGTGCAGGTTGAACTGAAGCGTTGATAAGCGTCAACGCGCGCCCCGCGGCGCGCGCCCACAATGCGCCATCGTTTTACCCGACCGAGGCGTATTGTGTTTAAGCATATTTTGGTTCCCGTGGATGGCTCGAAAACCGCGCTTCACGCGGCGGACACGGCCATCGAACTCGCCGCGAAAGTCAACGCAAACATCACTGTGGTGCACGTCATTCACGTGTATCCGTACGTGGGCCTCGGCGAAGGCGCCGTTGAAGGGCTCGACCAATACTTGAGCGCTGCCACCGCGTCCGCGAACAACGCGATTGCGGCGGTACGCGCTCGTATCGAAGCCGCTGGCGTTGCGTTCGAGTCGCGGATTGCGGAGTCAAACACGATTTGGCGCGGCATACTCGACGCAGCGGAGCATGCCGAAACTGATCTGATCGTGATGGGCACGCATGGCCGCGGCATGATTGATCGTCTGCTTCTCGGCAGCGTCACACAGCGGGTGCTCTCGCACGCAAGCGTGCCGGTGATGGTGGTACGCGGGACGGACTGAATCGCCGCTTTGGAGTTACGCTAGCAAAATGCACCGTAAATCCAAAATCGTTACCGCCGAAGAAGCCGTCCGCCTGATCCACACAGGCGACACCGTCGCGACTGGCGGCTTCGTGGGCATTGGCTTCGCCGAAGAAATCGCCGTCGCGCTGGAAGCGAGATTCGAGAAGGAAGCCGCACCGCGCGACTTGACGCTCGTGTACGCGGCGGGCCAAGGCGACGGCAAACATCGCGGCTTGAACCACCTCGGGCACCGCGGCCTCGTGCGGCGCGTGATCGGCGGGCATTGGGGGCTGGTGCCGAAGCTTCAGGCGCTCGCGATCTCCGGCGAGATTGAGGCGTACAACCTGCCGCAAGGCGTCATTAGCCACCTCTTCCGCGACATCGCCGCGGGCAAGCCTGGAACGCTCACGCGCGTGGGTCTCGATACTTTCGTTGATCCGCGGCACGGCGGCGGCAAGGTCAACTCGCGAACGACAGAAGACCTCGTTCGCCTGATGCCCGTCGACGGCGAGGAGTATCTTTTTTACAAGGCGTTCCCGATTTCCGTGGGCATCATCCGTGCGACGACAGCGGACGCTGACGGCAACCTCACGATGGAGCGCGAAGCACTCACACTCGAAGCGCTCGCGATTGCGATGGCCGCGCGCAATTCAGGCGGTGTGGTGATCGCGCAAGTCGAGCGCATCGCCGAGCGTGGCTCGCTCAACCCACGTCAAGTGAAAGTGCCCGGCGTGCTTGTTGACGCGGTGGTGGTCGCGACCGATCCAGCCCATCACATGCAGACGTTTGTTGAACCGTACAGCGCCGCATTCGCGGGCGAGATTCGCGTGCCGATGGACGACGCACCGGTGCAAGCGCTGAACCTCCGGAAGCTCATCGCGCGGCGCGCGGCGCTCGAACTTAAGGCGCACAGCGTAGTGAACCTCGGCATCGGCAT
>JAKPSO010000968.1 GCA_029571495.1 Pseudomonadota bacterium | reverse complement strand
GAGCTTGAGCGATTGATTCAAGTCCTCTGCCGTCGCCGCAAAAATAATCCACTGCTCGTGGGTGAAGCGGGTGTCGGAAAAACTGCGATTGCTGAAGGTCTGGCTAAACGAATCGTCGAAGGCGATGTGCCTGACGTGCTGGCTGACTCCGTGGTGTATTCGCTCGACATGGGCGCACTACTCGCGGGTACGAAGTATCGTGGTGACTTCGAAGCGCGCTTGAAGTCCGTGCTTAAGCAGCTCGGCGAAAAGGCGAACGGCATTCTGTTCATCGATGAGATCCACACCATCATCGGCGCGGGCTCGGCCAGCGGCGGCACGTTGGACGCGTCGAACCTGTTGAAGCCTGCACTCGCCAACGGCGCGCTCAAGTGCATCGGCGCGACGACCTACTCTGAGTTCCGTCAAGTGTTCGAGAAAGACCACGCGCTTGCGCGGCGGTTCCAAAAGATCGACATCGTCGAACCGTCCATTAGCGAAACCGTTGAAATCCTTCGCGGCCTGAAACCCAAGTACGAAGCGCACCATAACGTCAAGTATTCGCCAGCGGCGATCACAGCTGCGGCCGAATTGTCCGCTCGTCACATCAACGATCGTCATCTGCCGGACAAGGCCATCGACGTGATCGACGAGGCTGGTGCTGCGCAAAAAATTCTGCCGAAATCGAAGCAGAAGAAAACCATTGGCAAGAGCGAGATCGAAGAGATCGTCGCCAAGATTGCGCGTATTCCCGCGAAGTCGGTCAACACCGATGACCGCAACAGCCTCAAGACGCTGGATCGAGACTTGCGCAACGTTGTCTTCGGCCAAGACAAAGCGATTGACGCGCTCGCCTCCGCGATCAAGATGGCGCGCAGCGGCCTCGGCAATCCACGCAAACCGATCGGCTCGTTCCTGTTCTCCGGCCCAACCGGCGTCGGTAAAACTGAGGTCGCGCGTCAACTCGCGTTTAGCCTCGGCGTCGAGCTTTTGCGTTTCGACATGAGCGAATACATGGAGCGTCACGCGGTCAGCCGCTTGATTGGCGCACCTCCGGGCTATGTGGGCTACGACCAAGGTGGTCAGCTGACCGAAGGCGTTACCAAGCATCCGTATTGCGTGTTGCTGCTCGACGAAATCGAGAAAGCGCATCCGGATATTTACAACGTGCTCCTGCAAGTCATGGACCACGGCACGTTGACCGATAACAACGGCCGCAAGGCAGACTTCCGCAACGTCATCATCGTGATGACGACCAATGCGGGCGCGGAGACGCTTACCAAGAACATCATCGGCTTCAACAACACCAAAGAAGTCGGCGATGAAATGGAAGCCATCAAGCGCATGTTCACGCCGGAGTTCAGGAACCGCCTCGACGCTACGATCAGCTTCGCGCCGCTCACGCACGAGATCATCCTAAAGGTCGTCGACAAATTCCTGCTCGAACTCGAAGGCCAGCTGCACGAGAAAAAGGTTGATCCTGAGTTCTCGCAAGCGTTGCGCGACTACCTCGCCAAGCACGGCTTCGATCCGGTCATGGGTGCACGTCCGATGTCGCGGTTGATCCAAGACACCATCCGTCGCGCGCTCGCCGACGAGCTGCTGTTCGGCAAATTGGTCGGCGGCGGTAAAGTCAAGATCGACATCGACAAAGACGGCAAAGTCAAACTCGCCTTCCCCGAAAGCGATGCGCCGACTGAAGCTGCGGAAGAGGCGACGGCTTAGCGCCGCGGCGTCGCGTTCGCAGCAAAACGGCAGCCTCGGCTGCCGTTTTTGTTTTCCGGCGCATGTACGATCATGATATGGCTTTTGGCTCGGAGCGACCGTTCTGTGTGCGTTGTAGACGAATTGAATGATTAGTCGACTATGGTCGAAAAATGGCTTGAACGACCGCCAGACAGTCGCCCGCGCATAAAAGCTGAATGCAAAAATGCCATTTGCATTAGTCCCAATTCGGGACTAATATTCACGTACTTTGAAACTAGTCGCCATCAAACATCTACGTGACTTCTGGTCGCAGCACCCGGACTCCGAGCAGCCGCTCAAGTCCTGGGCGGACGAAGTCAGGCATGCGGCGTGGCAGCACCCGGCCGACATCAAAGCGCAGTTTGGCAGCGCCAGCATTCTCAAGAATCGCCGCGTGGTCTTCAATATCAAAGGCAACGACTATCGTCTCATCGCTGCCGTCGCCTATCGATTTGGCGCGGTGTACATCAAATTTATCGGCACGCACAAAGCGTATGACGCAGTGGACGCCGAAACTGTAGAACTGGAGCAATCATGACCACGACCGCTTCCGCCCGCACGCCAGCCCATGCGCCGCTGCGCCCCATTCGCAGCGACGCAGACCACCGCGCCGCGCTCGCCGAACTCAGCGCCTACTTCGACAACGAACCCGAGCCCGGCACGCCCGACGGCGATCGCTTTGAAGTTCTGCTCACGCTCGTTGAATCCTACGAGGCTAAGCACTTCCCGATCGATCTGCCCGACCCGGTCGAAGCGATCAAATTTCGCATGGAACAATCGGGCCTCACCGCAAAAGATTTGCAACCCATGATCGGCCGCCTAAACCGCGTCTACGAAGTGCTAAATCGAAAGCGTCCGCTCACGCTTCCGATGATTTGGAAACTGCATCAAGGACTAGGCATTCCGGCGGAGAATTTGATTCGGCCACCGGTCGATGCCGTCACCGCCGCGCACTGAGCACACGCGCAACCCGAATGAACAAATCCCACCGCTTAGAAAATTTTCTAACCGCAGTAAACGGCGTTCACAACACGCAGGGCGGCACCCAAGAGCGCTCATACTACGCGGCGATCAGTAACCTCCTTGACAGCATCGGCGCGGGTATCAAGCCCAAAGTGCGCTGCGTTATGGAGCTAAAAAATATTGGCGCCGGCAACCCGGACGGCGGTTTGTTCACGCCGGATCAGTTCGACCGAAAAACGGGAAGCATCAAAAACCTCGGCGCACCGTCACGCGGCGTTATCGAAGTCAAAGCGCCAAGCGAAGCCGTCGACGACACGGCGACAACGAAGCAGATCGAAAAGTATTGGGATCGCTACAAACTCGTCCTCGTGACCAATCTACGCGATTGGCTGCTGATTGGCGAACGCGATGGCAAACGCGTTCGATTAGAGCGCTTTGAGCTCGCGGGAAGCGAGGCAGATTTTTGGGAATTTTCGGCGCATCCGCAAAACGCGCAAAAGTCACACGGTGACGCGATCGAAGATTTTCTGGCGCGCGTCCTCACACACAAAGCCCCGCTGGGCGACCCGAAGGACGTTGCCGCGCTGCTCGCCAGCTACGCGCGCGAAGCGCGTCATCGCATCGAGCTCGCGGGGCGCGCTGGCGTGAGCCCACTCGCGTCCGTAAAGAAAAGCCTAGAGACAGCGCTGGGTGTGAAGTTCGACGAGGAAGACGGCCTCACCTTCTTTCGCTCGACGCTCGTGCAAACGCTTTTCTACGGACTATTCGCCGCCTGGGTGTTGCGCCACGAACGTGGCGACACCACAGCGTTTGATTGGCAAAAGGCAGCACACGACCTACACGTGCCGATGGTGTCTGGGCTGTTTGAACAGCTCACCATGCCCAGCAAATTGAAGGGCCTCAACATCGCCGAAGTGCTCGACTGGACGACCGCCGCCCTCAATCGCGTCGATCAGGCTGCGTTCTTCAAAAAGTTCGAATCGGGCCGCGCGGTTCAGTACTTTTACGAGCCATTTCTTGATGCATTCGACTATGTTCTGCGTAAGAAGTTGGGCGTCTGGTACACACCAGAAGAAATTGTGCGCTACCAAGTCGCCACCGTTGATCGCGTATTGCGCGACGAGCTCAACGTGCCAGATGGCCTCGCCGATGAAGGCGTCGTGGTACTTGATCCCTGCTGCGGTACCGGCGCGTACTTGGTCGAAGTGTTGCGTGTGATCGGAGAGAGTTTGAACGCGAAGCACGGCGAAGCGCTCACGCCGACGCTTCTTAAGCGCGCCGCGACGACGCGTTTGTTTGGGTTTGAGCTCTTGCCCGCGCCGTATGTCGTCGCGCATCTTCAGCTTGGGTTGGAATTGCGGCATCGTGGCGCAGCGCTTCAAGATGAGGAACGCGCGGCGGTCTATCTCACCAACGCGTTAACCGGATGGGAGCCAACGCGGCCCGGCTCACCAAAGGAGCAAATCGAAGGCTTTCCTGAGATTGCCAAAGAGCGCGATGCCGCGAACAGAGTTAAACAATCCGCACCTATCTTGGTGATTCTTGGGAATCCACCTTATGACGGCTTTGCAGGCGTTACGGTTGATGAAGAGCGTGATTTGTCGAGGGCGTACAAAGTTTCGCGGCGAGGCCCGCAACCGCACGGGCAAGGCCTGAACGACCCGTACATTCGCTTCTTCCGCATGGCGGAGCGCCAGATTGCCGAACGTTCCGGGCGCGGCGTGATCTCGTTTATCAGCAACTATTCGTGGCTTGAGGGCCTTAGCCACCCCGCCATGCGCGAGCGATTTCTCGAAGCGTTTCACACCGTGCGTATCGACAATTTGCATGGCGATAAATTCGCCACCGGCAAGACGACGCCAAGCGGGGAACCCGACCCGAGCGCATTTTCAACTGCGTGGAATAAGGAAGGCATCCAACCGGGCACCGCGATCGCAACGCTGGTGCGCCGCGATGCGCCGGTAACCGTAGAGGCCGTGGTTGAAACGCGATCCTTCTGGGGCGCGGACAAGCTCACGCGACTCGCCGCGTGCGCCGACGAGGCGGGCGACCCGTACGCGCCGGCGCGTATGTGGGTGGATTTTGGCCGACCGTTTGCGAATGTAACTGCGCGCGAAGACTACGCTTCTTGGCCTTTGTTGACCGAGTTGACGCCGTCGTCA
>JAKPSO010000964.1 GCA_029571495.1 Pseudomonadota bacterium | reverse complement strand
GCACCGACCGCCGCCGGGCCCGATGCCGACGTGGGGGCTGTGGGCATCATTGACGGCTGCGCGGGAACCGTCGCGCTGTATCCAAGCGACAACATGACGAGAGTGGCACCGACCGCGTGTCGCACTCGTGATGTTGACGTGTGTTCAGATGATGTTCTGAAGTGCAGCGACTGCATAGGCTTCTCCACGGATCATGAGACTCGACGTGAACGCGACAGGCGACGTCGATGCGTTGTTGGCGCAAATAGTAAGTCGGAGCGCCGCAAATTGGGCTGCGGCGCTCCGAGAATCCGCAGTCTGACTGCGGTTACGCCTTCTTGGCGTTGTGTTTCTTGTTGTAGATATGGCGGCTGGCTTTGCGCTGATCGGCACGCAGTTTGGCGCGTTCGGCAGCGGTGACCTTGCCGTCGGCTTTGAACGCGCGCTTCTCGGCGCGGATGCCGCGTTGCTCGGTTCGCAACGTCGCGGTTTCGCGTTTGGTCAATTCGCCGCTTGCGACGCCTTGATTGATGCGCGCTGTTTCGTTGGCTTGACGCTGATTGATGTTGGGCGTTGCGGTTTGCGCGCCGGCGGTGGCGCTAGCAAACGCGGCGACAGCGGCGAGTGCGGCAGTCGCGAAGGTGATGCGGGATTTCATCGTGTTTCTCCTTGAAGATCGGGGTTTGAAAGCGTGATATCGAATCGATAAGGGTCTAACGGCACGACCACCGGCGGAGCCGACGTTGGAAGCCAGCGCTTTGTAAGCGGTTGTTACCGCCCATCGATAGCAATTCCCCAAACTCGCATTTCAAACGACTGTCGCTAAATCGCGACGCATATTTCTCAATTAAATCAATAACTTATCGAATGCGAGCGATTTACTGTCGCGGCAGCGCGACAGAATCACAGACATTTCGGAGGCTCTTTCGCCGTCGAGACGATTTTTTCTCAAGAAATGTCACTTAAGTCATTGATCTAACGTCTATTTATTTGAGTGGCACGGAAGCCGCTATAGACATCCCGTCAATGTGAGGTTCGTTATGGATATGTTTGCACCCAACGCGTATGAGTTTTCTCTGAATCGAGTTCAGGAGCCCGTTGCTCCCGCATCCGGCGCTTTAGCCGAAGACGGTGAGAGCAAAGCGCTCCGCGAGCTTGCTGCGCTGGGTGACCGCGTGTCCGCGGCGCGCCTCATTGTCTGACCACGCGGGGGCGTTTTCCTCCCCCGGTCGCCCCCGCGTGTACTTCTCGTGATCCCGCTCAGAGCCCGCTTTTTGCGGGCTCTTTTTTGTCCAGAGTTTTTGATTGCGGCCCGCAGGTCCGCAAAATTTGTGTCGTTGTCTCTAAACGGAGAACTTGAACGACACTGATTCGAATGAATCAGTCCTTGAGAATGAACGTCACTTTCATATTGATGCGGTATTCAACAATCTTGCCGTCTTTGATTACGACCTTCTGATCTTGAATCCACGCGCCTTCGACGTTTTTTAACGTCTTGCAGGCACGATCCACGCCAGTCTTGAGGGCGTCGTCAAAGCTCTTTTTTGAGGATGCGGAGATTTCGGTAACGCGTGCGACAGTCATGATGACTCCTTGCTTGATGATGTGAAAACAGGCGCGATAGCGCGCATCTGCGTTCTACACCCAGCAAAGAAAACTGTCTATGTACCGCGCCGCGCGACGGCGTCAATCCGCGTAAAGCGGAATCGTCTGAGCGGCGTTACGCTCAGAACCCAAACAACGTGTCCATACGCACAAAGCCAATCTGGCCGTCGCGATGGCGCACTTGCACCCAGGCGCCGGCGTCAGTCGGCTGCGGCGCAGCGACCTGCAGCAACACGCCATTTTCTGCACGGAAAACAATCGGGCTGGCGACGTCCGCCGCAGCGTAAACGTCAGCGACGGGCGCTTTGACGACGACATTGCTGCGCGGGCCGAGCGCCTTGCGCTCAACCCACACCAGTTCGCCCTGGGCGTCACGCACCTTCACCCAGCCCTCGATTTGCACAACAACCTCGAGCGGTGTGCCGCGCGAATACACGTACTGGCGGGCCGCCTTGGCGGACGGCCCTTCGAACGCAACGGTCGCCACTTCCAACGTTTGTCGAAACTCGGCGTGCGCGGCGCCGAAAGCAGCCACGGATAGCAACACCGACAACAGCAAACGAGTGGAGCGAGGCACGCGGTTCATGGCGTTCTTTCTACGAAAGGTCGGCGGGAACGACTACTGCTTGGTCGCGGCGGCTTGTTCGAGCTGTTGCTGAACGCGCGCTTGGTAGATCGCTTCGAAATTGATCGGTTGCAGGTAGATCGCTGGGAAACCCATGCGTTGCACCGCGTCCGAGATCACTTCGCGAACGTACGGGAAAATGATATTGGCGCAGTGAACGGCGAGCAAAGGTTGTACTTCTGGCTCAGGAATGTTGCGCACTTGGAAAATGCCGCCCATCGCTGCTTCAACCAAGAACATCGTTTTGTCGGCGATCGTCGCGGTGACGGTGATTTTGACGATGACGTTGTGGAAGCCGTCTTCGATGGCTTGCTGATCTTGCTCCAGACCGATTTCAACCGTCGGCGCTTCACGCCAGAGGTATGCCTGCGGAGCATTGGGATTTTCGACCGACAAATCTTTCAGGTAGATTTTCTCGATGGAGAAATGGGGAGCGTTTGGATCTTGTTGTGGTTGTGCGGGCGCGTCGGCCATGGTGGTCTTTCAGTAAACGAGGGTTAACTTTTGATTTTAGCGGGCAGCGCGGCGCACCCGTCACCGGCGCTGGTCGAATGAATATTGACTACGCGGCGAGCAGCTTGTCGAGCCCGCCCGCGCGATCTAGCGCCGAAAGATCATCGAAACCGCCGACATGCGTCTCGCCAATGTAGATTTGGGGAACTGTGCGGCGACCGGTCTTCTCGATCATCAAGTCACGTTGTTCGGGCTGCAAATCGACGCGAATCTTGGTGATCTCGGCCACACCCTTAGCTTTAAGCAAGCGCTCGGCTTGAATGCAATAGGGGCAGACGCCCGTGGAGTACATCGTTACGTTGGCCATCGGGAATCCTTGAATTTTGCTTAAACTTTTTCAACCGGCAAACCAGCTTCGGTCCACGCTTTGAACCC